>NZ_JBYTBB010000040.1:0-51156 GCF_058788755.1 Lysinibacillus sp. FW301-JW8 | reverse complement strand
GCACCTCCTTTAATTGATACCTTTATAGTACCGAGAGGTGCTACGTGATTATATGCGTTATTTGAATACGGGCTTACGTAAAGACAATATAGAGCGCCTTATTCGTAAGTATGGTGAGGACAGTGATGTTGTTCGAGTTCGTGTCTTTGGTGAGTTTCCAAAATCTGAACCGGATACATTTATACACCTTGAAAAAGTAGAAGCGGCTACTATTAAAGAAGTCTACTTTAATGAAGATGGTATACAAGCAATACCTGAAACCGCTCCGCTTGAAATAGGTGTAGATGTTGCGAGGTTCGGTGATGATGAAACGGTTATAGTGCCTCGTATAGGTAACTATGTTCCTGTTATTAAAACATATTCAAAACAGGATACAATGCCAACAGCCGGTAAGACGCTAAGGCTTGCTAAGGAACTGATGCTTCAATATGGTCGACCATATTGTGTTATCAAAGTCGATGATGATGGTGTCGGTGGCGGTGTTACAGACCGGTTACGAGAGGTTGTGAGCGAAGAAGGCTTACATATAACAATAATTGACTGTCACAACGGTGGAAGAGCAATTGAAGCGGAACATTATGATAATTGGGGTTCAGAGGCATGGGCAACTGTACGTGATTTACTTCATGATGGCGATATTCAAATACCTAATGATGATGATTTAGTCGGACAACTATCTACAAGAAAGTACAAAGTAACTTCAAAAGGTAAGATTCGACTAGAAAGCAAAGACGATATGAAAAAACGCGGACTACGTTCACCGGACAGAGCCGATGCACTTGTATTAGCATTTGCTAAGACAGGTCAAGAACCATTGGACGATGATGTTGCGACGTTATTGAGGGGAGGGAGAGTATATGGCTAATTGGTGGAACAAAGCAGTAGGCGAAATGTCAAAGCTACGTGATAACATAATGGGCCGCTTCGGAATATCTACTGGATCATCAGGAAGCGGATATAAGTTAGACAGTAGTCGAGTGGATTATGAAATGGCAAAACAACTCTATTACAACACAAATGACGATTATAAGTTAGGTGCTGGGTTTGCCAAGTCCATTATCAACAATACAGTAAGTTTCATGGGAGTACCACAATTTAAAATTGTAGATAAAGAAGCTCAGGAAATCTTAGATTCCTTCTTTAAAAATAACATTTCAAACATGCAACGAACTGAACGAGATTCTTTACGTGATGGGGATTGTTTTGTATGGATTACTCGAGAAGAAGAGGAGGATGTAACCCTTTATCCAGAACAATCAACTCGGCTAGTTTATAACATTATCCCTCCTGGACAAGTAAAGGATATATTACGCCATCCTTTAACAGGTGCAATATATGAATACAAGTTTGTTTCCGCTCATGAATGGGAGGATGAACGAGGCGACAAGAAAAAAGCAACTATCACTCAACGAATCCGGAAGGGAGAACGTATTATCGAAATTGATGGAGATATTCCTCCAGATGTTGTACCAGGCACAGAGCTGACACCGTGGGATTTTATACCGATTGTACATTTCAAAAATGAAGGTGATGAAAGCTTATTCGGACAGTCGGATATAGAGCCAATAGAGCCGTTTTTAAAAGCTTATCATGATGTTATGCTTCATGCTATGCAAGGTTCAAAAATGCACAGCACACCACGTCTGAAACTTAAAGTTAAAGAAGTTGCAACTTTTTTAAAGAATAACTTCGGTATTACAGACCCAGCTAAATTTGCTAAAGATGGAGGTACTATCAACTTGGACGGTCATGAAATGCTCTTGCTGGCTCCAGGAGATGAAGCTGAGTTTATAGAAGTTAAATCAGCGATTGGCGATGCAAAAGAGTTACTTAAATTCCTCTTTTACTGTATCGTCGATACTTCTGAAACACCAGAATTTGTGTTCGGTGTACACACACCGTCTAGCCTTTCGTCAGTTAAAGAGCAAATGCCGATTCTTATCCGCTCCATTGAGCGTAAACGTGAGCATTTTGCTGACAGTTGGAAGCGGCTTGTACGTATAGTTTTAGCAATGACTGCACAATCAGAAAACATTGCATTAGAGACTTATTCAACCGATCTAAAGTGGACAAATATTGACCCGCGTACATCAAAGGAAATCAGTGAAGAATTGCTTAATGTTGTTAATGCACTGAAAGCAGCGCTTGAAGCAAATGTTATTTCTGATGAATCGGCAGTCAATTTCCTATCTAAATTTGTCGATACAATGTACAAATATGAGGAAGATGAAGGAGAAGGAGAAAGAGAGCGCATACTCAAGTCGTTGATTGCCAAGACGAAAATGCCTGATTCAGCAGAGCTAGAAAAAGAATTACTAGAGATCAGTAAAAAGATTGGTAGTGGTGCAACATGAATGAGCTTGAAAAGTTAAGACTTGAATCACGAAAATTAATCATAGAGCGCGTTTTGAAGCAAGATGCTGAGGTACAAACTGTTATTTTGCGCTCTTTAAATCGATTGGTTGAGCAAATTAAGCAGCTGGAAACAGAAGGGCACTATTATGCTCTTCCTGAGCTTATTGACGCAATTATTGCTGAGAATGCTGCAATCACTGAGAATGAGTTAAAAGCAGTTTTTTCTATTTCTATCACCGTTGGTATAAATGCTGGTATGCACCAATCACGGGAAATCACCTTGCGACTGTTAAACAAAGCGAATATAGATGTTAAACCAATTATTAGCTCATTTTTCCGTATCAGCGAACGGGCAGTTGAGGAGATGAAACGACGACAAATTAAAGGACTGAAATTGTCGGAGCGGATATGGGGTCATAGCAAACGTATAAATAATATATTAGGCACACTTGCAAAAGATGGGATACAGAGCGGTGAGCATCCTATAGAGGTCGCTAAAAGTATGCAGCAATATGTTAAAAAAGGTGCCGGCACTTTAGTGAACGAATATCCTAACATGATGGAGCGGATTGGACACATGGTACCTGACGACCTTTCATATGAAGCGTTACGCCTTGCAAGGACTGAAATTATGGGAGCTTATGGTATCAGCTCAAAGATGTCAGCGGAGGCCTTACCATCAGCCAAAGGCATGAAGTGGTCCACATCAAACTCAAACACTGCATGTAAAAAGTGTCAAGAAAACGCTTCTAAGGATAGCGGTATGGGAGCGGGTGTTTATAGGTTTGATGAATTGCCCGACTATCCTGCACATCCTAACTGCATGTGCCAACTTACACCAGCGTTAGTGGATACAGACTCATTTGTGGACCGACTAATTGAATGGACAAATAATCCAATGTCACAGCAAGACATTGAACAATGGTACCAACAACATTATAAAATGGGGGTGTTATAGTGATAGAAATTGTTTTTAGTGAAGAACAGTTGCAACAAAAATTACTCGAGTGGCAGAAGCGGTTGCGACTTCAAGATTGGATTATCTCAGTTAAGCTTGCTAGAGGAAGAGAGATTGACTCGGAAGATGTGGAAGGAGAAGTACAATGGGTTCTTGAAAAGAAAACTGCAGTAATTAAAATTCTTGATCCAATCGATTATCCAGATGATATTGAACCACAAGACATGGAAAATACTTTAGTACATGAGCTTTTACATTTGCATTTCGCTGCTCTTGAATATGATGGTGACAATCATATAGCAGAAGAACAAGCTATAGAAAGTATCACGTCAGGTATTCTATCAGCTTTTAGAGAGGGGGTGAACACATGCAACACTCAATGATTTGTGGCGAAATGGCACAAGAGAAAAACAAAATTTTTCAATTGTTTGGCAATATTGCCGGGGAAATGAGGATAGAAGATGTTCCGATTGCACCTGGAGTCGATGTGAATGAATTAAAAAAAGGAGATGATGACCCACTTGAGGTTGTCGTTGAAATACCCGCTTCTAAATCTAAACGAGGCTGGAACTATACAGCAGATTCTCTAAAAAATATTGTAGATACAGTTAACATACAAACATTAAATGGTTTCCTTGGCCACCAGAAGGCTGAGGATATAAGCAATCAATTCTTACCACCTGTTACCCATTGGGTAGGGGCAAAAATGGTGGGGGAGATTGCTTATTTTCGTGGTGTTGTTGATGCCTCGGCAAAGGATTTAAAGCGATGGATTAGATCAAAACGTATTCGCCAAGTTAGCATTTTTGGTATTCCAAAGTTGCAAAGAGCAGCAGGAGCAACCAATGTGGTGGGTTATGAGCCGATGTCAATTGACTGGACGCCACTTGATCGAGCAGGAATGGAAACTCGAATCGTGGCAATGTCTGGTGAAATGTGGGACTTAAAAGGCGAGGGACCAACAGGTGAAATGGAGAACAAGGGAGGAAAAACAATGAATCCAGAAGAACTATTGGCCGAGTTAAAAAAGATGCTTGGCAATAAACAAATTACAGTACCAATGATTGCTGGTGAAATGGGTTGGAAACCAGAACAAGTTGCATCGGACATTGACGCCGAGTGGGTTAAAAACATTACTGAATCTGCTAATACACTGAAAAAAGTTGAGGAAGTGCTTGGAGTTTCTGGCGAAATGGATGTCATCGCCATCGCTAGTGAAGCAGCAAAAGCTTTAAAAGAGCAAGGAAATGCCGGTGTTGAGAAAATTATCGGTGAAATGATGGAAACAAAAGTTCAATCTGAAAATGTTAGAAAAGATATTTTGAACACTGAGACAGCAATCGGAAAGTTATGGTCATATCACTCAAACTCAATTACAGCTAATATGACGAAAGATCAAATTGGTGGTGAAATGGATTCTTTCTTAAATGATGGAGTGGTCAAAAATATCATCAGTTCTTATCACATTGACAATCCAGCTGGAGCAGGTAATGCAGGTGGGAATACAAATACTCCGCAAGGACTAAAAACAAAGCGTACAGCGCTATAAGGAGGTAATTTACATGCCATTCACAGGACAACCAGTACCAAGTACAGTTTATAATGCTTATCGAGCAAAAGTTAGTGACGGAAAAAGTGTTCGAGTTCCAGTACCAGAAAAGACAACTATAGAAGCGGGACTTTTTTATGAAATAGGTGGTTTCTTTGGTTCTGCTATGCAATCTGTTAAAACACTCACTGGTGAAACATCTGAGGTAGTTTTAAATATCGAACAAGCTGAATATGAAACGGATCAGATTGAAAAAACACAAGCATTTGAATTTGGCACAAAGATTTATTTTGATAATGGCAAATTCACTGAAACAAAAAGCGATACTGTTCGCTTTGCGGGTACAGTAACACACGGTAAAGATGCAAAAGGTGTTATCTGGTTCATCTTAGCACCACAAGGAGGCAATGCATAATGGCAAGAGTACACTCAATAGACACATTAAAAGAAACACGACGACAAGGAACACATGAAACGGTTGTTCCTTTTTTAATTAATGGGCAACAATCTGAAGTTGCGAAAAAAATAGTAAACGGGGAAATGGAAACATATGAGTTATCGAAGCCAATCGGTGAAATGATGACTTCTGAAACATCTCGCAAAGAATTACTCCAAAAGGTGGTTCTTGATGTTGAGTTAGGACGTGAGGATGTACCGGTCCTTTACAAGCCAATTTATGAAACTATGCAGGACCCAAATTTCCCACGTGAATTTGAAGCGAAATGGGCGCAATACGGAACTGTGGTATTCTTTGAACACTTAGAAGGTGAAGAGGTAAAGTTCGGAAGCTTACAAGCTGAACAAGGACCAATCGCTCGACTCAAAGGGTATTCAGCTGGATTCGAGTATACAAAAGAGATGCAAATATTTAATCAAACATTTAATTTTGAATTACTTAATAAAGCATTCGGTGAGGCGCACAACGCTTTACTAAATCATTTGCACCTAGCACCAATTCTTAAGCATAGCTATAAAGCAGCAAACAAAACCGCTCCTGTATTTGTTAAACCAGACGGAAGTGCCGGAACAGCTACGGATGCACACTACATCTTGTCACTACGTGCTACGTTACGCCAAGGTTTGAAAGATGCACGCACAGCCAAGCGTCCAGGAACAGTCCTTCTTGCTAACTCTGCTCATAAAGAGGATATTCAAGATGCGCTAGGTAGTATCACACTACAAGCGACACCGTATGGAGCTACAACAGGTTTTAGTGACATCATCTACTATGACGGATGGGAAGCCCAAGTATCTAAAAAATCACATGTTTATGATGGTGTTCCAGAAGGCAAGGTTTATTTAATTCGTCCGAAACGCGGATTTAAAGAATTAGTCAAACAAGGCTTACAGATCAATGCAACAATGGGCGACCTAACTCGGCTGGTTGAAGCTCAAGTCGTTGGTGATTTCTGGCGTGGAGTATTTGCCGCAGTTGATGAAAACGTCCAAGAACTCACGTTACCTGGGCGATAAGGTGGTGAGGTAGATGGAGCCGACAGTTGCATTACGTGATCGATTACGAAAAATGATAAATGATGTGATTCCAAAAGGCGGTACAGATAAGGATACAACTTTTTCAAGTGCTGAATTGGATGATATGTTACGAGAGTCTGAGAATATCTATTATGCCGCTTCTGAGGGATGGACTATCAAGGCAGGTCTACTCGAAGGTGATATTGAGAGTTATTCTGCAGGTAATGAAAAGTATGAATTAACAAAGTTACAAGATAGGTTAGCACACGCATTACGGATGGCTCAAAAGTATAAAGAGCAAGCAGAAGATGAGAAAGAACAACAACCTAGTTTTTTATTAAGATGTAATGTTCCGGATGTGATGTAATGAACATTGTAGAAATGCGACGAAAACATACAAAATGGAACATCGAGCAAAACCCTACTACCATTACTATTAACCGAACAATAAAGAAAAAGGCACAGGGCTACGTTGATGAGCAAAACATTGATGTTGGCCCTTTTGTTGTTCGTATCTTTAACTCGGGTTCATCTAGCCCCCAAGTAGTCACAACATTGGCTGGAGAGAAGCAAACAGACACTTATTTCGGTATATTGGCTGATTTTGAAGCGGATATACAAGCAAGTACTACAGTCAAAGATGAGTTTGGGGTAGATGGAATCCGGTATCTAGTGAAAGCTATTTATCCTCAAAAAATACATGGAGAGGTTGTAGGGTACCAAGGTGAACTAGAGAGGGTGATTTAATGCCGCTTCAATCATTAAAAGCAAAGATGGATAGAAAGGTTGCTGGTTTACATGTCCTTGGTGAGCATCTAGGTAAAAAACTAGAGTCAGAAGCAAAATCAACCGCAAGTTGGACTGACCGCACCGGTGCTACTCGTGCGGCTATCCATGGTGGGGCTGATAAAACCAATAACGGAACAACTGTATATGTTGCTCATGGTTCTAAGGTCGGTATGTACCATGAACTCGGTACTGGTATATACGGACCAAATAAGAGACCAATTACGCCTAAAAACAAAAAGGCGTTAAGGTTCGAAATTGGTGGTAAAACCATTTTCGTTAAATCTGTAAGGGGTATTAAAGCCAATCCAGTTCTTGAAAACACAGCTAAAAAACATAAAAGTGAAATTGAAAATGCAATACGGAGGTATTGGGGATCATGACGACAGTACGTGGGGCTTTGTATGACTTGCTTGTTGATGGGGTTACAACTGTTAAAGGTGAGGTATGGGAGCCGTCTGCGGCTGGTCCCGAAATGAATAAACCATGCTTAGTACTTCGAGAAGGTCCGCAGACTGAAACAGAAAAATTTGCTGATTTTTCAATGGATTTTGAAGTATGGCCATATGTGAAGCGGACAACATTCCAAGCGGTTGATAATCTTGCAAAAGAAGTTAATAAGATTATTGATAAAAAACGTTTTGATGTGGATGGTAAACCATTCTATATAGAATTTGTTGGTTCTACAGAGGACATTGTAGATGAAGAATGGGATGCACTAACTAGAGGTTTAAGTTTCCGGGTACACTCTTTATCATGGCTTGTTCATGAGCCTATCGAACCTGATCCAATTACAACAATGACTACCTATTCAAGCTTGAAATTCGCAAATCTACAAACCACCCCTGCTACATGGAAGCCGTCAGATGAACGTCCAGCATTATATTGGCGTCAAGAGGCTATTACAACTGCAGAACCAACAGTGTGGGGCACTTGGATTACTGCAGTGCTTAAAGGGCATGTAATCAATCCGGATGTTGCGAAGCGGAAGCAAGTAGCTGAAATGGTAGTTCGCCAACTGTTATTAGATAACAGAACCTACATGTCAGATAAGTCACCAATGAATTTTGAGAGTGTATCAGTAAATGATGGTTATGACCCTTTTAAACAAGGACAAATTCAATTGTCAGTTAAATACGGAATTTTAAAAGAAAGGCCACGAAACCCGCTACGTCATGTATATACAAATGATAGCGATAAGGCGAAAGGAGCGGTGCATAAATGACAACGCAAACAAAAAAAGCACATGAACAAGAGTACAGTCGAAGTGAAATCTTAGCAGCTTCGAGTGTGTTTGAGGTATCGCCTGAATTTTTAGCAGGTGCATTAATCCTTGTTGAAGGTGACAAATTAACACGCACCCAGGTAAAGGCTGCTATTAAAAAATTTAAAGGACAGAAGGTGTAATTACATGGGAATTGGAGCAATGTTTAAGCTCGGTGAGCAAAAAGCACGTCCAAATGTATATGTACGTTGGTACAATGCCGGTGGGTATAAAAGCTATGCTCGCCCTTTAGGTGTAGGAGCAGCACTAGTTAAATCAAACTGGGGACCACTTGGAACCGTTCAAACGATTGAGGCATCAGACAATGATCCAGCAACATTAAAAAAATCGATTGGTTCTGGTCTTGCTGCTGAATTGTTAGAAGAAGCATTCTTGGGTGGAGCAGTATTTATGCATACTGTACGTGTTGGGAATGGAGGAGCAAAAGGGAAACTTGTGATTTCGGAGGCATCTGAGGGAAATGTTGATTTAACAACCAAATATCCAACATCTCGTAATTTTGAGATAACATTACGAGATGCATTGGATCCTTCAAAACGTGAAATCCTTTTAACGGAGGCGGGTAGACAACTAGAAAGCTATAGTTATGAAGCCGGTGGCAATGAGGCACTTGCATTAACAGAGGTGCTTGTTAAGAGTGCTTATTTAGATGTTAAAAAAGTAAGTGATGGTAAATTGCCTTCTATTGTGAGCCAACCATTGGGTGGTGGAATTGATCCAACAGTTACAGCCGAAGATTACACATCAGCTATGCCGCTTCTAGAAACGAAATTTTTCGATTCATTAATTTTAGATACTGAAAACACAGCATTACAAGCGTCTGCTCAAGCGTTTATCCGCCGTCGCATTCAAGAGGGTTATCGTACATCTGCGGTATTTGCAAATGACTTAGAGGACGGTTTTAATACTCGTATTCAAAAAGCGAATGCCTTCAATGATTTCTCTATCATTTACATTGGTAATGCTGTTCGTACTACAACTCGTGTATTGAAAGGTTCTCTGGCTGCTGCACGTGTTATGGGGATGATGGTTTCTGGTTCCTATAAATCTAGTCTTACTAAAAATACAATTGATGGTGGGATTGAAGTTATTGGAGAGCTAACAGCTACTCAATATGATGAAGCGGCCAATAATGGATTAATGGTATTTTCTATTAATACCGATGGCATTCCTCAAATTGATTATGGTATTAATACACTTGTTTTAAATGGCGAGGATGAAGATGAGGGGTGGAAAAAAATTCGCCGAATGCGAACTCGTTATGAACTAATTGACCGTATAGTTCGCAAAGTAGACAAGGCTATGTCTAACAATGTAGACAACAATGCCGATGGACGTCAACATGTTATTACTTTAGCAAATGGTGAAATCAATCAAATGATTGAAGATGGTGGATTGGAATCAGGAGCCATGATAGTTGATCCAATAAACCTACCACAAGGAGATTCAGCATGGTTTACATTCGACAACTTAGTAGACTTAGATGGTCTTGAAAAAGCTTATCTGGCATTTGGATTCAAATATTAAATCAGAGAGTCGCCTTAAAGGTGGCTCTTTAAACTTTTAGGAGGTTTTACAGATGGATGGACGTTATGTATTCCGTCGGTGTATTCCGACCGACACAATCGATATAGCGAATGTAGCGCCAGGGGAAATTTTACAACGTGATTGGTCATTTCGTATTAACATGCCGCCAGAACTACAAGAGGAATTAGATTCTGGAGAGTTTGATCCACGAAATATCCTACATGGGGTTGATGGAGAGTTATACGACGAAGATGGCAATTTTTTAGCTGCTGTTAATGAATGGCAAGCCCAAATGTCCTTTGAAACAGCAGACTATCAAGCAGCTACTCAGTGGGTAATCTGGGGTATTACAACTGGCTATTCTTTTACACTTACACTCAAAGAAACAGTAGTCAATGACATGCTTTTAATAAAAATATTAAATGGATTTAAAAAGGGTGAACAGTTACCTGATTTAAATTTCACAGGTGTATTACGGTCACATAAAAAATAATTATATGGCGCTTTAAAAGCGTCTTTTTCTATGTAAAAACGAAATGGAGCGAATGAAAAATGAACGATAAGAATCTAGATAAAGATGAATTATTAGGAATGGAACATGCAATCATTGATGGATTATTGCGAGCTTATGAGGATAACAAAGAGGAAACAAAAGAAATTGTCATTTCGAGAAAAGGGTTAACTTTATTTACTTTTAATGTCCAACCAGTTTCGGAAGAAAAATATGATGAAATTCAGGACAAAGCAACGAAATTTAAAAACAATAAAGTTGGAATCAAGGTTCCTGTAGAAACGGATCATCCTAAAATGCGAGCAATGCTAATCTATGAAGCAACTTCTAAAGAAGATAGAGCCCGACTATGGGATAACAAAAAATATTGGGACGCAACAGGGTCATTAACTGGTACTCATTTAATTGAAAAGGTACTTCGAGCAGGCGAAAAATCAGCAGTAGTACAAGTAATTGATGAAATTTCTGGTTATATGCTTGAAGCGGAGGACATGTTAAAAAACTCATCGGAGCAGGAGGACAAATAACCCTCCTGCATGAGATTTTTCAACGAACAGGGAGGACACCTGATGAAATACTAAATAAACCAAAGAATATCCAACGTTTTTGTATTGAATCCATGACATATCAATTGAACAAAGAAAACGAGATTGCTAGAAAACGAGCTCAAGCATTGAATAATGGACGTAGGTGATAGGATGTCTAGTAAAGAAGTATATCGAATCGAAATTCCTATTATAGCTACAGATGATTATACTGATACGATCCAAAAAGCTGAGAAAGCTATTTTGGCTCTTCAAAGACAACTCGGAAAAGAAATAAAAGTAAAAGGTATCAGTGATTTAGACAGGGAAGTAAGGAAGGTGCAATCTACTTCCGCGGCGGCAAGTAAAGAAGTTGCCAAAGTGAGTGATAATGTTGATAGACAAATGTCTCGAGTAGAAAAGCGCATGCAAGAGAAAGCGAATATTCTGCAGCGAATTGCAAGGCGTAAGCAAATGATTGAAATAGGTATTAGAGACAGTGCTTCAAGAACAATTGGCTATATTCAAAGTAAAATCAACAATATTCGTAATGCAAGAGCTGTTACTTTTACAATAAGTGCAATAGACAGAGCAACAAGAATAGTCGGTGGCATCAGACGGTCTATAACTAGTATTCCAGCTATGGTTACGGTTGCCTTGTCATATGTAGGTATTAAAAATTTCAGTGAAGCTACAATAGGAGCAGCAATGAAGTGGGAAGAATATGAAGTTGCTATGAATCACTGGCTTAAAGGTAATATAGATCAAGCTAAAGAATTAACAAAGTGGATGGGACAGTTTGCGGATACTACTCCTTTTAGCTCTGCTGAATTATTTCCAGCATTAACAAATGGCATTGGTATCGCTGATGGAGATGTAAAATCAGCTAAGAGGCTTTTAAAAATTGCAGCAGACATGTCAGCACTCACACCTGGGAGAACTGTCGAAGATGCGATGGATGCACTTGGGGCAGCTAAGATGGGTAGTTTCATGCAAATGCGTGGTTATGCTATGCGTATAACAGATAAAAGTTATAAAGCCATGGGTGGCTGGGATGGATTTTTAAATGAAGTCGAGGATAGTTTTAAAGATGGAGCAATAAAATTATCAAAGACTGCATCAGGTATCCTTGCAACATTAAAAGGATATAGAAGCTCTCTATTTCGTTCCATAGGTACTGGTTTCCTAGAGCCAATGAAACCACGTCTTGATAAAATTAATCTATGGCTCGAAAATAATCAAGAAACTTGGGGCAATTGGAAACAGACTGTTAGTGAAGCTGGAAAAGCGTTTTCTGATGTTGTATTTACAAAAGGTGAAGGGTTATTCAATTATTTGAATGGGGTTTTTAATCCAATAGGTGATATTAAACGTACTGGTGGATGGATACCTGAGGAATCAAATTTACAAAACGAGTTAACATTTAAAGGAAAATTAAAGTTGATTTGGAACGATAGCAAAAGCTATGTAACGAAGTATTGGGACGATAATATTAAACCTGCTATTAGTGAATGGTGGGATTCGTCTGGCGAAAAATTATTGATCGATACAGGTACTCTAATGGCTAAAGCAATGTTAAAAGGAATGGGAATTGCTTTAAAAGAAGGTATGGGTGTATTAGGTACCCTATGGAGTGACGTTGGTAAGAATAGCGAAGAAAATGGTTTATTTAGTAAAGAAACAGGAGGTTCTTTCTTAAAAGCTGGCGGAGCTTCGTTATTGGGGGTTTTGGGTACTGGTTATGCAGCTTTTAAAATCTTAAAACCGTTAGTTACAGGGTTTAAAGGTGTGAAGAGTTTGTGGGGTACTGGTAAAAACAAATATGACAAATTTCGTGGATCTAAAACAAAAGAAACACCTAATGCAAAAGAAACAAAAAGCACAAAACCAACAGGTGGTAGCTATTCCGAACAATCTAGACAAAAGGCACTAGATAATACGCCTTTAAATGATAACAAGACAAAATCGACTAGTTACAAAAATGAAAATGCTAATACTAAGTCTAATGTTGAAGTCGATAAGAACAACTCTAAATCATTAACGGATAAAATAAAGGATTTTAAGATGCCAAAAGGCGTAAGTAAGTGGGCAAAACGTATTCCTGTTATTGGTGCTGCCCTCTCTGTTTTTGACGCATTTAGTGGAGGTGCCTCTTGGAGTGGTATTGCTGGAAGTGCTGCAGGGGGATGGGCAGGTGCGAAGTTAGGTGCAATGGGTGGAGGCGCACTTGGAACATTTTTCGGGCCAGTTGGTACACTTGCTGGTTCAATTATTGGCGGTGTTGGAGGAGGCGTAGGTGGTGCAATTGGTGGTGAAAAATTTGCCAATTGGATTACTGATAAAATTAGTGGTTTGTTTAATAGTAAGACTGCTACTGTAGCAGAAACTGCACCTACTACTTCTAAATCTCAATCTTCTACTTCAAATACAAAATTTACACCTTCGACAAACATTGAAAGCATTGGCAGTAGTACATTAATTGAACAAAAAGCTCAAGCATTAGCTGAGAAAATAGAAGGTGTGTCGAGCGCGTTACAACAAAGCGTATATAACATCTTAACATCATTCGCAGAAGTCGATATGAGTATAAAATCTTTTAAAACAAACTTTGATAATTTGGAGCAATCCACTAATGAAGTCACAGGAAGCTTAAAAAGCACTTTTGCGCCATTACAAATCAGAGGTGTAATGTTAGGTACTACTATGGATTTAATGACTATGACATTAATGCAATCTACTACATATGTAGGTAGCGCATACTTTCCACTTGCACCAAAAGGCATGCTCTTGAATGCTGGTATGTCTGCATTAATAATTAGTACTCTACAAGCATCCGCTTCTGTATCATCATTCGCCGGTGTATCAGAAAAGGTTAGTGCTTTAAAAGGTGCGATTGATGGTTTACGTTCAAGAATCAATAATGTTTCGTTACCTTCTGCAGCACCTGCAGGTTCAAACAATTCAGGACCTGTACGAAGAGGTGGCGGCTATGTACCATACGCAAATGGTGGTTTAATCAATCGACCACACATGGGACTAGTCGGTGAAGCGGGTCCAGAAGCAATTATTCCATTATCACCAAGTCGTAGAGGGCGTGGTCGAGAACTACTATACAGAGCAGCTTCCGCTTTAGGTGTGCGACCTTATGCTGATGGCGGCTTAATTGGTGGAAATATTATTGAAGGCTATGGAGATATAGCAACAGCGAATGGTGGGGCGTCTATTAGTATCGGTGATATTATTCCACAAGTGCAAATAACTGTACAAGCGAATGAGAATGGGCAAGTTGATTTAAGTAATTTATCGGATGAGATTTTAGATGCTATTGGCGTTAAATTGGCTAGTAAAGTAACTGAGGCTTTTTCAAATATGATGATACCGAGGTGATGATATGGATTTCGCTTTAATTGATCCAGAAACTAAGGATTCTGTTATCTTTCCTGTCGCACCGTCTCAAATAAAAATCACTATTGGCACAAAAAAAATGTCCTTCGAGCCTATTGTGATGGGAAGCGTCACGATACCACGTGGTCGTCAACCCATTACATTTGAAGTGGCCGGAATACTGCCGAAAAGCTCAACTCCGTTAGGTAAACGTTCTTCTGACTTAGAGCCTAATGAAATTGTTGAAAAGTTTAAAAATTGGAGTGATGCTGGTCCTTATGGTAAGAAGCTTAGACTTGTAATTAGTGAAACCGATTGGAACTTGCCTGTGTATTTTGATAACTTTGAACCTATTATTGAAAAAGCAGGTGGCAACCTAACGTATTCATTAACCTTAAGCGAGTATCGTAACTTTGAGGTTAAAGAAATTACAAATACTCAGAACGTAACTCAGCAAAAGCGTGAAGAAACAAAAACAATGCCAAAAACCTACACCGTGGTCAAAGGTGATAGTCTTTGGACAATAGCAAGAAAGCTAACTGGATCCGGTAACAAATGGTCTGAGCTGTGGAATTTAAACAAGGATAAATTAAAAAGTAAAAATAAAGACTTAATCTATCCAGGTGAAGTCTTAACGATACCGAAGGAATGGTTAAAGTGACAGAAAAGTTATTTGATCTTACAACAGTTGAATATCGTCTCGTGATTTTACCACCTACAGGAGCGGCCATTGATATTACTAACCTTATAGAATCGTGTCATCACGAAGAATTGGACGGAGAGCTATCTGCAAAGGTAAAGGTACGAATGAAAAACATTAAGCGTGATGATGGGTGGATTCATCAACATGTCTATCTAGCTAAACGTCTAGTACTAGAGGCTAAAAGTGCTGGAACTGGATTTACTGAAATTTTTCGTGGTTCAATTCAGAATTGGAAAACGATTGCTGAAAATCATACTATTGAATTTATTTCTTACGATCCAAATTTTAATATCATGCAATCAAAAGAGCATTTTTACTTTAAGGACGGTATTAGTGGCGGTACATCAATTAAAACCATTGCCAATGATATGGGTGTTCCGCTTGGACAAATTGACGGACCAAATACAGCATTGACTAAAAAGATGTACAACGGCAATGTGGGAAATACAATAGCACAACGTCTTGAAGAATCAAAAGAAAAAGGTGATGGTGACTATGTTGTGCGTTCAACAAAAGGGAAATTGGAGTCTATTAAAAATGGCTCCAATCCTGTCGTTTATGAAATCACTGACACAACAGCAGATGGTGGCTATGATATGCATTCTAGCGAAAACTTGGTTACAGTAGTAAAAATTTATGGCAACTCGAGCGAGGATAAACGACCAGCTGTATCAACAACTAAAACAGGCAAAACTGAGTTTGGAAAAGTACAAGAAATTTTGTATAAATCAAACTTCAAAAATGCTGGTGAAGCCGATAAAGCTGCAAGCACATTATTAAAAGAGCGTGGGAAACCAGAAATTGAACGTGGTGTAAATCATCTTGACATACCTTGGGTTCGCAAAGGTGATGCTATCATGGTTGCCAGTGGAACCATAGGGGGAATGAAAGATGGTAAACAAACAAGTATTAAATGTATCGTTAAAAGCGTAAGTCGAAACATCGAAAACGGCACAATGTCACTTATATTGGAGGGGAATAAATGACTAAAAATTTAGGAGGTAATGCTCTAGCAAAAGTAATGACTAAAATTTCAAGTGGTGTATCAGACGAAAAAATCCGCTTCCCTGTAATAGGTACAATAGATGGCCAACTCAATTTGATGTTAGATGGTTTTTCAAAAAGCATACCGAAAAGTGACTATTATCTGTTGCAACCGCAAGTAAAATTAAATGCACTAACAGGTGAGATTGTACATGAATCATCTTGTAATGCTTTAGAATTGGAGTATCAAGTTGAGTTAATCTTGAAGCCCAATGATCGAGTTTTGTGTATACCTATTGAAGATGGTCATACTTTTGTGGTTATTGGACATGTATAAGGAGGTTTAGCGCAATGAGTTATGCTACTTTTGATGCTCCGACACTAATGTTTGGCGAAGATATTGAAACCTTGCATGACGTTAGATCATATAGATATGATTATCAAGAAGGAAAATTAATTATTACCGGTACAGGAAAAACAATAGAAGATACAGCCATAGATGCATACCGCTTCTGGGCTATCAAATGTTGTTTGACGGAGCGATATGAACGAGCTTGCTATAGTCCAGATTTTGGAATAGAGTTTGATGCCATTGTTCGAGCTAATTATCCTCGAGGAATCGCGGAAAGTGAATTAAAACGGACAATTAAAGATGCACTAATGATTGATGAACGCACAGTAAATGTTTCCTCATTTAAGTTTGAATGGGAAGGCGATAGCTGTTGGGTTCATTTTTTGTTGGAAAGTATTTATGGCATTGATCGCATTTCAATCCAGAGAGGAGGGGAGTTGAATGCTAGAATTTCAGCTACCTGAGCATCTACGAATCACAGAAACACAAATACATGAAAAAATGCTTAAAATGGCACCGCAGGGCGTTGATACGTCAGAAGGTCATATGTATTGGGACCATACAAAACCAACAGCTATGATAGCAGGTGAGCTTGTAGAGTACACACTTCCTCTCACGTTAATGCTTATGTTTCCGCAATTTGCGGTTGGACCATTTTTAGATTACCATGGTTATCCTATTGGAGTGACAAGGAAAGCAGCTGTAAAAGGGACAACAATAGAAACTTTTGTTGGAGATCCTGATATTGAGATTCCAAAAGAAACAATTATCTTAACCATTGGTGATGAATTTGAGGAAAGTGTACGTTATCAGGTTAAAAAAGGTGGAATTATTGATTCCGCTGGTGAGATAAATTTACCTATTGAAGCTGTAGAAGGGGGTTTAAACGGTAATGTGCCTCCAAACACAATTGTCGGAATTGAGAAACCAATCAAAGGTCTTAAAAAATTGTTTAATGCCGAGCCGATTACAGATGGTGCTGCAATAGAAGATGATGAGAGCTATAGAACACGGATTTTAGAAAGACACCGTAATAAACCACTAAGCGGGGCAAAAAGTGATTATATGCGTTGGGCGAAAGAAATTGATGGTGTTGGAGATGTGATTGTACAACCTTTATGGAGAGGTCCTAAAACCGTCCGTGTATTGATAACTGACCGCAATCGGCAAGTCGCAACTCAACAGTTAATCGATGAAGTGAAAGCTTATATTGATCCAGTGGATGGTATGGGAGAAGGGAAAGCACCTATAGGAGCACATGTGACGGTTGATACTATTACACTCGTACCGATAACTATCAAAGCAACTTTTGAATTAGAAAAGGGCTATGAGCTCTTTGAGGTGGTGCCGGAAGTTGGCAAGAATATTAATGAATATTTTGCAGACCAATCTATTATTAAATATTCAGAAGTTGGTGCAAGAATTATTAAAACGACAGGTGTTGCAGATTATAGCAATTTACTAATTGAAAATGACATCAAGAATATTAACTTGTTGGAAGGTGAACGTGCAGCTGTGAGTGAGGTATTACATTATGAGCCTACAAATTAGTGAAGCAACAAAGAAAATGTTGAACGATGTAACACCTATTTATTCAAATGATTTGTATTCACTATCTATATTTGAAGCAAACGGTTCTATTTTGGAGACCATATCAGAATTTGCAAATGATCTAACAAGTGAACTGTTCCCCCAAAATGCGACATGGAGTCTTATATATTGGGAAGAATTTTTAGGGATTAAAGAAATTGATCGTAAAAATCATGTTGAACGGATCCAAAAGGTTATTTACGAATTAAATAAATATTTCACCGTAACTCTTAAAAGGATGGAGACGGTTGTTAATACATTTGTTGAAGACAAGAATGCAAAAGTAATAGACGTAGATAATGAGTACAGATTTATCATCGCTTTGCCTCAAACAAATAGGAAAATAAGTTCGGGATTATTCGAAGCGGTTGAAGAAATTAAACCTGCTCATTTACTGGCGAGTTACCAGTTAAAAATAAATGCTAAAGAATATGTCTCTAGTGCTTGTTTAAGTGGTGGAACTATAACAATTTATCCGTACTATCCGACAAACTCTAATATGCAAACAAAGATGATATTTGCAGCAATAATCCAAAGTTCACAAAGCATTGAAATCTATCCGAAAGGAGATTAAATAATGTCTCAATATTATACTTTATTAACACCAGTAGGCCTTGCAAAAATTGCAAATGCTCAGGTTACTCAAAGTACTGTTGCTATTACTCAAATTGCAGTAGGTGATGGAAACGGTACTAGTTACGCCCCTTCAGGCAAAGAAACGACTCTTAAAAATGAAAAATGGAGAGGAGCGATTACTAGTGTATCAGTAGATAATTCCAATCCTAATTGGGTAGTTGTTGACGCTATCCTACCTGGAAATATAGGAGGGTTCACTCTTCGAGAGGTTGGATTGTTTGACTCTGAGGGGGATTTAATTGCTATTGGAAATTATCCAGACACATATAAACCTGTTGTAGGTGACGGTTCAATAATGGATCTAACTATCAGGACCATCATTGAAGTGAATAACGCAGCAAGTGTTACTCTAAAAATTGATCCTAACGTGATTATTGCGTCTCGTCCTTATGTGGATGATAAGATAGCGCAGGTGCAAAAAGAGCTTAATAAACATATGACTGAGATTGCGACAACTGAGAAACAAGGACACGTAATGTTAGTTAATGACCTGATAACAGGTGGTACTGATAAGGCAGCATCGGCCGAAACCGTCAAAACTTTAAATACGAATCAGACAAACCACGCTAATAATACAGGTATTCATGTTACTCCTGAAAAACAAACATCATGGAATAACAAGCTAGATAGAACAGGCGGTACAATTACAGGTAGTCTTACAGTAACCAATACCCTCATTGTCGATGGTGTTGATTTAAAGCATTCTGTCAGTGATTTAAAGAGTAAGGTAGCTGCGGCAACCACTGACATGGGCGTACAGACAAGTCCAACAGCTACAGGCGACCAAATAGCAGCAAATATACGATCAATCAAAACGGGTAAAAAATTTGCTGATGGACATTCAATTGTTAATGGCATTTCTTTAATCGTAAGAGGATTATCATTTAAACCCAACATTATCTTGGCTAAATATGTAAACAAAAGCGGTGGTGCAAAAGGTGCGGGAGCAGTATATGGTAATAAGGCAATTTTTACTCCGCAACCAATCGCAGATTACAGTGTATTTGCAGAATCATCCACTGCTTGGAATGGGCAAGAAACTATTTATAATGACGGATTTTCAATTAGATTAAGTTCTCCAGAATTAATTAACGAGAGTATTGTGTGGATTGCAATTGAATAGGAGGAAAAAAAGATGATACAGCATGTAGGGAACCGAATTATAGCAGATCAAGATGGGGAAATCATTTTCATGACTGGAGAAATGTCAGGTGATGTGTTACCTCGTAAAGAGATTACTGAATTGCACTGTATTGACTTAGGTTATGGCGCAATTGACTTTTCAACACATAAAATTATTGGTATAAACATCGAAACGAAGGAGCCAATTCTTGAAACTTTATCAACAACTGAAACCGATGAACAGCGCCGCATCCGTGAATTAGAGGATGCATTGTTATTACAAGCAGAAAATGAGATAGGAGGGATTTTATAATGGTCAATCAAATCGTTGTAAAAATAGCAGCAGAACGCATTATCTCAGGTGGTCTTAATCCAAAAACGAATGCAGTTTATGTTATCGATGACATTACCAACCAAGATTATCGAGTTGCAGTTGAAGATTATATTTTAGAAAATACAGAAGGTGTATAAACGCAGTCAATAACTAGCGTTATTTGAGGATTGTTTCCAGCTTTAAACGAAAAGGTAATTCAAATTTAATGAAGTGCATAGATGTGGTTATTTCTTTATAATTAAGTATAAAATTTGTTGAGGTGATTCAATGGATAAAGATAGCTTACTAGAGAAAATAAACACATTAGCCAAAAGCCATGCAATTTTTAAATATGGAGAGATAAAAGACAATTATGGATTAAGTTTATTACTAGCAGAAAGTCGTATTATGCAAGAGGAACTCAATTTGAAAATAAAATTCTCGAATGAAGCAGTTTTAGGAGTAGCAATTTTTTCATTTGTCATTACAATAATCTCTTTACTAAAAAATGAACTTCCTATTGAAAATACTGACTATATATTTTTTTTATTAGTAATTTCTATCCTAGGTTGTCTTGGTGGGATTATAAAACTAAGTGTATATAGTAAAAAAAATCGTACTAAAATGCTGGATTTAAAAAGGTTAGAAGAATATTTGATTGTTTATTTAAAATAGAATACAAAATATAAATTAGTTAGTTTAAAAGGATGTGTCAAACGGCGTGTCCTTTTTATATTGAAAAAAGGAGGTGTTGCCATGAATATGGAATTAACAGCAATAGTAGGTGTGTTAAGTGCATTATTTGGAATGCTTTTTACGTATCTTGCATTCCTGAAAAATCGTGATAAAGATGTCCAGCAAAGTGCTGCTGAATCAGCAGTAATTAGTACTAAATTAGATGCTATTAACAACGGTGTAGAAAATATTCGTGTGGATATGAAAGTAGAGCAGAAGGCACGTATGGACTTGTCAGAACGTGTTACACGTGTAGAAGAATCGAGCAAACAAGCACATAAACGAATTGATGAACTGGGGGAAAAAGTATATGAAAATTAATTGGAAAGTACGTTTAAAGCACAAACCATTTTTAGTAGCTGCATTTGCATTATTGCTTTTACTGGTACAACAAATTGGATCATTATTTGGTTACGACACAACAATTTATAACGAGCGAGTTACAGAGTTATTTAACACTGTGCTCGCTTTTTTAGTGCTCATCGGAGTGGTTATTGATCCGACAACGGAAGGCACTAATGACAGTTCTCAGGCATTAAAATACGACAAACCAAAGGATGATGTGAAATGAGTACAAGCGTAACAACAACGTGTCGAGATCTCGCCGAACTATTACCTGCAGCACAAACAGCTTGCCGATTGTTATTTCAGGAGTGTTTTAAAGTTGGAGTTAAGAACATTTTCATTACGGAGACTTACCGTAGCCAAGAACGCCAAAAATACCTATACGCTCAGGGGCGTACTAGACCAGGGCAAATTGTCACATGGACTTTAGCTAGCAACCATAAGTCACGTTTAGCTTGGGATATTGCTGTAGGTCCTCCACAGTCTTTATATGATGTAACGACACTTACTCGAATAGGGGCTATTGCTAGAAAGCTAGGTATTACATGGGGTGGCGATTGGGTAGGTAGTATTGATCGGCCACATTTTGAGGTTAAAGCAAACTGGAAGATGCCTGCAGGTTATAAATTAGGAAAAATAATCGTTCCAAGCAATAGTAAAATGCAAGTTCAACTAATTGTAGAAGATAAACCAAAGGAGGAAAACAAAGTGACAAATACAACATGGAATCCAGGAAGTCCAGCTATGAAAACTGAAACTGAAAACTTTATTGCACAGGCGGTTAAAGACGGTATTATTCAGGAATCGCATTTGAAGGACTTACAGAATGGTACAATGACCACTGATCGATTAATTGGGTTGTACATTACTATTCAACAACGAAGAAATGATAAAAAAGTAATCTAATAAGTACTGTACCTGTTGAATTTAATCGAATAATTATCAATGACCAGCAAAGCTATTTTTAGCCGAGCTGGTCTTTTGTGTGATACAGCATTTATTTGTGTTGAAATATAAAAAATAGAATACTTGTCAAGGGAATTTAAGGTAATTTGAAAATGTAAAAACATTATATATTATTACACTTACAAATATTATTAAACCGATAAGCAGTGTAATTTTTATTAAAGTATTAAATGTAGCAATGTTTTTCTCATCATACACTGGGGGGCGATCAAGTGAAGATGCAAATATCCTCGGTGAAGGAAAATCCTCATCAACAATATCTTCACTCAAAATTGGTATTTTTTCAACTACTGAATTGCAATATTCACAAACAGTTAAGCTGTGTCCATCTTGTATGTATTTTTTAAAAGAATTTTGGGCTAAGCAGTTTGGGCAAGTATTCAATTTCATTCTCCTTCCTATCTAGTCTACTATTTATCATTCTAGGTAATTTATTTTTAATTGTATACAAAAATTAGATAACAGTATCCAAAATACCAATAAATGAAAATGTTAGTATCTGATTTTATTGTTAGTAAGAAGGTTATTCACCATGTTATGTAGAAATATCTGTAAAAGGTGGTGGATGTCATGAGTTACGAAACAATAGTGCCAGTACGTTTTTTATTCAAACGTAAACCAGATGATTTAGCGATTATAGGTTTATCCAGCTTATTTTTGACTCATGAAGAACATGAGAAATTAACAGATGAAATTGCCCTAAATCTATTGCGAGAACAAGGTTACAACGTAATCAGGATGATTCATAATGACGAAAATATAATATGCGTTAATTTTGGTGAACAATTTTAGTGGCTATCTTATTAGGTAGCCTTTTTTGTTTCCATATTGAAAGTATTGTTAGAAAATATAAAGCTTTATTAATAATTTTCAAAAAGCAACCAAAGCAACAAAAAAGCAACCAAAATTCTGAATGCAAGTGAATAAAAGTGAAATCGAAACATTATACTTTGACGAAGAACCTTGCTATAATAAGCTTTGCGAATACATATGAAAGAGGGTAAAAGCATGAACGCTTACGATGAATATATGAAGCAGGTTGTGAAACCGATGCGTGAAGAGCTGTTGGGGGCTGGCTTTACGGAGCTGACGACGGCTGATGCGGTGAATGAATTTATGGCAGAGACGAAGGGGACTTCGTTGGTGGTGATTAACTCGGTTTGTGGTTGTGCGGCGGGGCTGGCACGTCCGGCAGCTCGTGAGGCTGTGGCGGCGGTGAAGCCAGATCATCTGGTAACGGTTTTTGCGGGCCAGGATCCTGAAGCGACTGCAGCAATGCGTAGTTTTTTTGAGGATGTACCACCGAGCTCACCTTCAATGGCGATTTTAAAGGATGGGGAATTGGCATATTTTATTCCACGTGAACAAATTGAAGGGTTCCCAGTGGAGCAAATCGTTACTCATTTAACAGGTGTTTTAGAGCAAACATGCGAGAAATAAAGACTATTGTTACGACAGCGGGCAGACCAGACGATGTATCGATGGCGCTCGCTGCTTTTGCATGTAATGAATTAGAGGCTTCATTCGAGCTACGAAAAAAACGTTCTATTCGTAAAATCTCGGAGGAACTTCATGCACATGTAGTAGTTGCTGGAAAAAATCGCTTTGAATACTATGCTTTTGGGGCAAATGAACCGTTTTTCTTTCACCCCAATTCAGCGGCATTTCGCTTAAAGCGTGTAGCTCGTGGAGAAGCAGAGCCATTTTTAGAAGCGGCGCAGCTAGAAATAGGAGACTCATTGCTTGATTGTACGCTTGGACTTGCCGCAGATGCTATGCTTGCCGCATATACAGTTGGTGAAGAAGGGCGTGTCGTAGGGCTTGAAGCAAATCCAAATGTGGCGTTTATTGTCAAGCAGGGGATGCAAACCTATGATACTTCAGAGCTACCATTAACGGAATGTATGCACCGTATTGAAGTGATTCATGCAGAAGCTACTCGTTATTTAAAAAATTTGCCAGATAAATCTTTTGATGTTGTCTATATGGACCCAATGTTTGAGGAGATTATTGGTGAGGCTACTAATTTTGAGGCGCTTCGACGAGCAGGAGAGCATGCTTCGTTAACAGATGAATGGGTGCGTGAAGCACAACGTGTGGCGAAAAAGCGGGTTGTGTTAAAAGCCCATTTTCGTTCAGAATGGTTTGCCAAATACCAATTTCAGCGATATGAACGATTGACAGCGAAATTTCATTATGGTGTGATGGATACCTCTAACTTATAAAGGAGGAGCATTTAGCAGTATTTGCTAAAGCTCCTCCTTTATTATCCTAAAATTCAAAATATGGTAATATAAAGAATAAGAGAATTCCTTGATTGCTAAAAAATAATACGGAGGTGATTTATATGGAGTCGAAAGAAACACCACACGAAAAAAGAGAACGTTTAAGGCAAAAAGAATTAAAAAATAATCCTTTAGAATCTTTGAATGAAGGATTAAATCGAGCAGAAAATGGAAATTTAGTGGATGTATCTGGTGGTATGGGTTGGAAAGGTATGATTTTTTTAATTTTGGTGCTGTTTATTGGCTATATCATTTATAGTTATTTCTATACGTAAAATATTCTACCTGTTTGAAGAGGTGAAAGGAGAAATGGATAATGACACCAGAGAAGATTCCTCGTTAAGCACGAGGCCCACCTTGGACTATCTATCAACGCCATCTTATACCAAATTTAAAAGGAGAGACATTGATAATGGGTCCAAGTAAAATGACTAGAGAAGAAAAGATGAATATTGTAATGACAATTGTTAATCAACTTTTAATGAAATATGGTGCAAAGGTAAAAGCAATAGGTTTGTATGGTTCTTTGGCAAGAAAAACAGATGGGCCATATTCTGATATTGAATTAAAATGTGTACTCCATTCTATAAAAGAGAGTTTTTCCTATGAATGGACGGCAGGGGACTGGAAAGCAGAAATAAATTTTGATGATGTGGAATCGATTTTAGCCGAAGCAGCGAGTGTTGATGAAGAATGGCCACTAACACATGGTCAATTCTTTGATATTCTTCCTCTCTACGATCCAGAATTATTTTTTCATGACCTGAAAGAAAAAATAACTACCATAGATCCAACTGCTTTTAAAGAAGTGATTTGCCAGACATTAGTGGAAGAAATGTATGAGTACATGGGAAAAATCCGAAATATTCAAATTCAGGGCCCCGACTCATTTTTACCAATTTTAGCGATGCAACTGGCAATGGGGGGTGCCATGATTATTGGCTTACACCATCAACGATGCTATACTACCTCTGCTCAAGTTCTTCCAGAAGCCTTAACATTTACAGATAAGCCAAAAGAATTTGCAAGTTTATGTGAGTTGGTGATGACTGGCAATCTTTCGAATCCACAGCAAATTATTTTAGCTTGCGAAGGTTTTTGGGATTCACTAGTATCATGGTCTACACAACATGGATATATGATGAACGTTTCACAGGAAATACCCTGGTAATTTTAGTGCTTTACTCTTTGGGAATAATGTGCTATAATTATTAACGTGCTATTTTAGGTGGCATATTTCCGTAATCTGGCATTCTGCTTTTTGTTTTTGTAGATACTTATTCACACTGGCGCATGCTTTGGGGCTGCAAGGACGCAAAAGAAGGTTGGGTTTGCGTTGCTTAAGTTAGAAGGCACACAGTGGAATTTTACCGCGGTGATGAAACAATCGTGTTTCAAGATAATATTCCCCAGATGATTGGGTTGAGACTTTTACAATTTACGAAAATGTTACCTATTAAATACTAAAGGGGTGGCTTCGCAATTGCGAGGCTGCCCCTTGTCTAATTCAGCAACCTTTCGCTCAGATGAACGAAAGTTTATTGATGCATATTGGTATATATTACCGTTTACTCCATTTCCACTTTACGTCATAATTGTAATTAGATTTTTAGTAAAATTTTGATAAAGGTGAGGATGACAATGAGAGATGTAAACACGATATCAGTGAATATTATTGAGCAATTAACAAAGGTGGCAAAGGATCGAGAGGAAAGCTTCGACACGCTTATAGCACTTTATTGTCAAGAAAGGCTTATTTATCGATTATCCATTTCTTCCTATCGCGATCAATTTTGGCTTGCAGGAGATTCTTTATTGTTCGCTGTAACAGAAAGTGTTGTAAAGTCTCCCCAAAATACTATGCTTGCAATCAAACCAGTTGCTTTTCATGCAGATATTTTAAAGCAAGCATACAAGGAGATTTGTTCTATGAAGGATGGACAAGAAGATGGTATTGAATTTTTAGGGGACGAATTGACTATCTCTTCAGAAAATGAATGGCTTTATATTAAAATACCTGCGATCCTGGGGCATTTGAAAACATACATAACATTACAGGTTAACTTTATGGAGAATACACCTGTGGCATCTAAAACAATAGCTTATCCAACATTGCTCCAATCGGCTTCTCCTGTATTGATAATAGAAGCTTCTGAGCATGTTATTGCATCTAAATTTGCAGAAATATATAAAACACCTACCTTAGATACGACAATAAATGCCATTCATACAATTTTTGCATTGATCAAGACACAAAAAATAGAAGGGCGTGTCTTACAAGAATGTATTGTTTCTTTATTAGATCAACAGCGTCACACTATAGAAAAGGAACACCCATTTTTTATAAGGCGAGCCAAAACGGAAATAGTAACAAGAGAAGTACAAAAGTTCCTTAGCCCCATATATGATGAGATTTTGCATGAAGAAGAATTTTTAAAATATTGGGATTGTACACAACTAAAATGGCAATAAAGATGGAAAAGTCCGTGATTTCACGGACTTTTTAATTTAACAAATTGTTTTTTTACATTTCATATCAGCGTACTGTTTTTCATCTGAAACAAAATCACTTCACCAAAATACTAACTTCTATTTATTAAAATGTTTAAATTATCTTAGTTTTTTAATACAGTATTTCCATTCCCAACAGTGAATCAGTTTTTTCTTAATAATTGGTAGAAATCCAAGACGATTTACTAATGCCTTGATTTCATGCCTGTTTTGAAATATCTACCTTGTAAAGTGGGGATGTCATTTTTTAAAAGAATGTTTTAGCTTGTTCTTTAAAAGATAGTATTTACATTAATTCTAGATAGTTGGATTTGTCATTAATCCCTTTATTTACAATCTTTTTATTAATGCGTCTCTTTCAAGAGTTCTTTCTGGTTGTCAAACAAGCGTCAGCATCAACATTAAGTGATTAAGCAACAGCTATAGAAGGATTAGGATCTGAAAAACTATTGAATTATTTCTACCACACTAGGTTCATTCTCATTTTCCTTGTATGCCTAACTAGAATACCTCGTGTCCCTTATCAAGAGCGTGTTGATAAGCCAGAATTTAGTATGTATGTGCTACGTTTTGTCTTTCGTTTTGCAATAAACATTAAAAGTCTATTCAATTTACTCCAGAATGGTAAATTTTTATATTATTTATTTGTTGTTTTCTCTTAAGAATATAATTGTCTCCTCAAGATTTTGTTCTGCCTGTTCTACATTTGAAGTAATTTGTAAATAGTTTACAACCCTTAACAGATAATATGGCAATATGGATTTAGCTAATATTAGACTATCTATTTGTCCGATTTGTTTTTCATGATCTAGCAAAACTTTTCCCCAAATTGATGGATTAATGGCAATTTCTTGTCCAACCTTAGAAATTGTTTCTGCTTTAGATAATATGTGATTAGCTTCTTCTTTTCTCTCTAAAATTTTTTGAGGGCATAAAGGTATTTTAGGAGGAAATAGTGATGATGAATGACTTGAATTCATCAATGTTTGAAAAATACCAGAATTCTTTTTATGTTCAAATATAATTCTCGATGTTTCATAATAACTACTAGCAACCTCAACAAACATAGCAGTCATTTTTCCAAAACTAGGATTATGCTCTTTTTTGTCGAGAATAATTTCCTTAACTTGAAAATTATTATATAAAGCCTGCAGAGTTAAAAATACGTCAATACCATATCCGTAGCAATAGTTATGCCAGTCTGCAGAATTAACTAAAAACTTTGTAAATTTTATAGAAAAACCAAAATCTCCAGCAATTGGTTGTCTTGGACAATTTCCATTCGTATGATAGAAAGTTAGTGGATAAACGAAGTGATTTGTTGTATTTCCTTCTTGAAAATTTCTAGAATAATTAGGCACAATAAAGTCAGCACCGTTCATAATAGCTACAGTAAATTTTCTAAGCCAGAACTCTGAAAATGAAGTAATATCTCCATCAATTAATATACAACCATCACACTTATCAAGATTATTTACAACATCAAATATTGCTTTTATATTATGTCCTTTTCCAATTTCATGGTTGATAATAGAAATTTTTTTATTTATAGTTTTTGTTGCTGAAAAGATTGCAGCTGTTTGATCTGAACTATTATTGTCCGCATTAATAATTACTATCTCTAATTCCATTTTTATTGCCGCACTATCGATAAGATGTGTCAGCTCAGATATGTTCTTGGCTTCATTATAGGTTGGAATGCCGACAGCTATCATAAAATCTCTCCCTTAAACCAGTCCACCAGCGATTGACTGCTTGGACCAGAAAGTTCTGTTATTCCTGCACTAATCATACTTCTTACAATATTATCCCGTATTAACGAAGCGTTATCATAATTTATGTTCGGTAATGATCCTAGATAATTCCCCTGATCATCTTGAAATGGTGTAGCTTGACCGGATATATGTCTGCCTATTTTTTCATGCAATATTAAACTTCTCTGCACTCCTTCCCACGGACACGCTGAAAAGAAATTTTGATAAGGGTTAATTCTAACATATATAATTTTATCTATTTTGGATAGTTTCGAATGAGTTCCTATCCCATATTCAGAGGGGAAAATTCTAGTTTTATTATTCCATGAATTCGATGAATTAGTGGCTAACCTAGCTGAAAGCTTTTCCATGTGACTATCTGCCTTCACTGCTGTTTCCCTCACATCAAACCAGCGACTTCCTTCAGTCGTAAAAAGTTCACCATTTTCATTACATCCAACACGAACTAGGTCATTTCCGATAAGGCTTAACCCCAATTCTTCGCATAATCGAAAAGATAAAGTAGTTTTACCAGAACCTTTTTCTCCTAAAATTAAATATGATTTATCTTTTACTTTTGAATAGACTGCTGCAGCATGAATTAATAAATTATTAGTATATGGAGCCTGTAGACATTCAAACATGTACTCTGAGAGGAAATATAAGGCTTGACCACTACTAAAACACTCTAAGGGACCTTTTACCAACAAACAATGATCAGTAGCGTTATATGTAACACGAGGGATTTCATCTTTAATATAATTAATCACTCCAGATATTTTTGGTATTTCCAGCTCATTATAGCTAGAAATACCAAATTTTTTTTGAGCTCTTAAGATGTTATTAAATATGGTGTCCTCTGTAGATAAAAATTGAATTTCAACACAACCTTTAACAATACTGCGTACCATGGACCGGCTCCTTTTTTAATATACGTTTACAGAGAAACAGTATTTATCTTTTCCATAATTCTTCTCGTCTATTACATTAGTTCGTGGGAGGAAGGATTGTTCATTTATAATCCGCAGAGTTGTTTCGCCACCGATACTAAGAGAATTTTTCACAAGATCCTGCACCATTTCCTCATTGACTTGTTGAACGGTAGAAACTATGATTTTCGACGGTGCGTATAATTTATCTCCAATATTTGCGCGAAGAATAACCTGACACGGTGAACCTGTAGCAGCGTATATTTGTTTTGCAATCATATCAGCTTGGTATCCAAGAACTTTTCCTACGAAGTATGTGGAATTCTTTCCATGGGGAGCCTCCATTGTGTTAGGACGGAAACTCGAGATAATACCGTGAGTTTTATTACCACGACCAACAGCACCTTCTTCACCAAAATCTGTACAAGAACCTGCTGTAACGAGGTAAGGTCTTGGATTATCACCAAGTGTCTGAGCATTTATAATTAAATTAATATTTTCATTCGGATATTTAGATTGTATATAATTCGTTAGATTATGTCTCAACTTTTGTTCACGTTCAAAATATTGATCCGCTGATACTGTCATAGTTGTAATTTGTGGCACTGTTACTGTAGCTACACTAACATCACCATCTCTAACTACCATTACTTTAATATCGCCACCGAATTCTTTAAACCTAGGATAGGGTAATTCTTGATCGTTATTTTGATAAAAATATCCTTCTATATCAAGCGCAAGCTTTTCCGATTTTGTAAGTGGCCAGTAACTGATCATTGTTGCCGTATCATTTGCAGTTGGACCCTCATCATTGTATTCTGGTAAATCATTTTTATCTCTAGGGCTAAACCAATGCGGACGTGTGCTATGGGTACTAGTTAAAGTTTGAAACACAATTGTTGATTCAGACTCTACATCTAAATGCGGTAAAACTCTAGTTAAATAAGCTTTTGCTGCTTTAATTTGTATCTGTTCCAGTGGGATTTTTTCACCTCCGAAATTTTTACTTCCTCGTCCCATGAAAATAACTTTTATTGGATCGGAGAAATTTTCACCTCCATATTTTTGTTTACACTGCCCACCTAGAATCATAACCTTATCAAAGTTGTGATGTGGAATATATCCAAATTTTTTTAGACAATACTTACAATAATCAATTTCAGCAGCCTCAGCGATGCCATCTGTCAAAGTATCTGGATGACCTAGGCCCTTTCTTTCTACTACTTCATATGGTAATTGATCTGGGGTAATTAAATTATTGTTAACTGTTATGGACATAATTATCCTCCTTTGTAATTGTAACTATTTTAGCATTATTAAATAGTGACATGATTTGCTGTGACTGTTTTATGGTATATTCCAATTTACAACCTCCAGCAATGTTTCCTTTAATTATGTCAGAGATATTCTCTTTGAGCATATCATCACGAATCAATGTTGATTCAGTACCAAAAATCAACTCCGTAACTAAGCGATCATGTGAAGGATGAGGGTCTAAGATTACTCTGTATTCAAACCCCTTTCCTTTTATAAATACATTCCTATCTGTGGTTGGATTATCCGAAATTTTATTACTAGAAGAAATTTTAAAATCTCCCAAAAAACTATTTATAATTACGGTTGTACCACTGCAAGTAACGTATTCAATATGAACCCCTTGATTGCTTGTGTTATTAGAATCAACATACAAAACATTTTTTATCAATTTCACACCATCAATCGATTGACCTAACATTTCCAAAATCGCTAATATATGAGGAACTTCGATGCCATAGGATCCAATATTATGATCAAAAAACCTCCCATGTTCGTTGTCAGTTGTACGATTCTTAGACATGTTAATTTCAAGGTATTTTATTGAATCATTTTTAGTTTTTTCTCTTAAAAATTTTATTGTCTTTGATTTGTAATACTGTTCGTTTACAATGATTTTTTCATGAAGAGAAATATCATTATCCAGCAACTGGTACAATATGTTTTTTTCAAGGATATTGCTAAACAAAGGTTTTTCAATTACAACACGATCAAACTTGCTTCCTATCCATATTAGGTGTTTTAAAACATCAATATGAGTGCCAGACGGTGTACAAATATCAACAAAATTATATGTTTTATGAGACGAGGGTTCATCAACATTAAATCCATCCATTTCAGCATTCTCAGTTTGTTTTTTTGTAATATCGGATATCGAAACATTTGCTCCACATTGTTTCCAGATTTGTGCTTTAATCTTTCCAATTTTTCCATATCCGATTATTAATACACTAGGTGCTAGTTGATGATGCATAGCTACTTGCTCCCTCTTTTATTTTTTGAAAGACTTCAACAATAAGGTTATCGAAATAATCTACCGTTTTACACTATATCTCATCCTGTTTGTACAGTATTCTGGGAAACTAATCATTTTCGACATCTTATCTTCTGAATGTTTATAAGGTATAATAAACATTATTTGGTAAAGTGTACCTAATTTTTAAGGTCAAATCAATATCTAAAATTTTTGATTTCTTACATTAAAGATATTATTTAATGACTAATAAACTGTAAATTGAACAAGATGATGCCGTTTTTTTCTGTTTGTTTTTGCGATGTGCCTTGAAGACAAGTGAAATCGGCAGTATTGAATTCTTTTACAATTATCTTTCCAGGATTTTAACGATTCAGTTGCATAATCTCTTTGATTTGAATGGCAAAATCTTGTTGTTTTCGATCGTATGGATCTACTTTATTGATGGAAAAATAAGAACGATTGAAAACTATAATAAATTGTTATCTTCCAGTGGTTCACTGAAAAGACTTCTGTGCTTTAATCCTGCTGTTTCAAACATTTTTAATAGTAGGGTAGTTTCATTTGGAAACTTATGTCTAGTTTAATGCCTGAACGTTCACTATAATAAAGCGCCCACGGTAAGCGTGATAATTTACTAACTGTATCAATCATTAATAATGACTTAGGCATATTCAATTAACGATGTGAGGCGCGATTTAGTTTGCCAACAATTATTTCAAAAATACGCTTGATAATGGCATAATCCAGTAATTTAAGATGCTTGGAAAGAGGTGAAATACCGCAGCTCTAACTCTATAAGTAATGAGTGTAGAGTCGTACATTTACGTTCAGTTTCTACTCTGTTGAAATCATTTTTAGCTCTGATATTCTGAAAGATAGTTTTAAATCAGTGTAAAATCGTGGTATGGTTGTTCAAGAGAGATTATTCATTTTGTAAAGAGTTTGTGTCGAAACTAACATTTTACATGAGAATCGCTCTTTTTTATGTATTTTTATTGGAAAAAATTAGATAATAAACATACATATAACATTATTTCTTTTTTTGGAATAACACACTTTGAAATCTTGTTTATTTTAAATAGGGAGTGAGAAATATGAATATAAAATGTTCTGCATTAATTGGTAATCCAGTAGATCATTCTGTTTCGGATATTATGTTTGATGCGTTAATTCACAGTTCTGAATTATATTATAGTTATCGCCATGACAAAATTAATGTGGACCCCGATGAGTTAAAGGATATATTAGCAATGTTGTCCCAGAGAAAATATGTCGGATTAAATGTTACACTTCCTTATAAACGATCAATAATAAAATATATTGATAATTTAGATATAACTGCTGCAAACATCGGTGCAGTGAATACAATCAAAATAAATAGTAAAGGTCTCGTCGGGTTCAACACGGATTGGTTTGGGTTATATAAGCCCCTACTAACTCATTCCAAAAAGAAGGAACCAGTCATTTGTATTTTTGGAACTGGTGGTGCAAGTAGAGCTGCAATTTATGCAGCAAGGAAAATTAGCAATGACGTGTACGTTTTATATAGAAACTCTCCAAAAGTCAGTGACTCAACCCAAGATTTACTTAAGAGACAACATGATCTAGGAATTACTCTACTACCGTATTGTAATGTAAAAAATGTAGTTGATAAGGCTGATGTTATTATCAACACAACATCAACTGGTATGAAGGGAAATGTGGACAAGACACCGTTCAATATTGAGGTTTTAGAGGATGTAAATATGAAGTACAAACTATTTATTGATGCAGTTTTTAATCCAGTCGAAACGACACTAGGAAAATTTTTCGCCAGTAGTGGAGCAAAAAGCGTTGACGGCTTATGGATGATGATTTACCAAGGTGTATTAGCATTGTCTATTTGGCTTGAAAGGGATATTAATATAAATAAAGAAGATTTCACAAAAATTCACAAATTGTTAATGGAGGTCATATCATGAAAGCTAAACTAACTATCAATCTTGATGAGATTTCGAGCAACCTTGATACATCTTTTTCCTTCTTAAAGGAAATGGATTTACATACATGCGAATTGCGCATGATTAACGGAAAAAATATTTCTTTAATGGATAAAAAAGAAATTATTGATTTTTCTGATAGATTAAAATCAGAGAGGATTACTCCCATTGCAATAGCAAGCCCTATTTTTAAGTGGCACGCTTGCGATTCCCAAGAAACAATCGTACATGATAATTTTGGTATAAATCCACAACTATCTCTTACAGAACAGGAAAGATTGGTTGATTGTGTACTGGAATATGCTGATATGTTATCTATTAATAAAATTAGAATTTTTTCTTATCTAGGAAAAATGGATAATCCATTTGACTTTCTTTTAAAAGACAAAATATTTGAAAAAATAATTAAAAATAATCATACATTCTTACTAGAAAATGAACCTGTTTGTACAGTTTCTGCTAAAAAACAACTAGAATATTTTTCGGATTTGATTACAGATAACAATTTTACCAACATTAAAATATGGTTGGATCTTGCGAATTTAATCCAAATTGGTGAGGATATTGATGAATCATTTATAGTAAAAATTGCACCACATATTGAGTATATTCATATTAAAGACTTTATATACAATGAAGGTTCTATTCAATATGTACCTGTTGGATCAGGAATTATTAACTATACGCAAATTCTCTCTCTCCTAAATAAACACATTCCAGACGACCAAGATATTACTATGAGTATTGAAACCCACGCTAGAACTGAAAAAGAAAAATATAGTTATTCAAAGGAATCTATTATTGCATTACGTGAAAAATTAATGGAGGTAACTCATGAAAATTAATGTCGAAGCAATTCCAAACATCCCCAGAATTAATAAAGGTGATAATATTGGTGAGATTATTGTCCTGTTAGCCTTAGAATCTAATTTTGAAATACAGGATGGCGATATACTGTGTGTAGCTTCGAAAGTAATTTCAACAGCAGAAGAGCGAGAAATAGATCTTAGTAATATAAAACCATGTGAACTAGCCAATGAAATACATCAGAAAATACCAAGAAAAGATTCTAGAATTATTCAAAAAATGATCGACGAAACTGGCGATCCGTCTGGGAATAAGTTGGAGATAAATATAGAAAATCAGTATATTGGAGCTTGGCTACCAAACGGAATGCGTCTAACGAGTGCAGGGATAGACAAAATTGATTCCGATCACGTTATGCTCTTACCCGAGAACCCTGATTTGAGTGCGAAAAAAATTGGCGAAATTGTTCAACAAAAGCTAAATTCAAGGGTTGGAGTAATAATCACTGATAGTGATGGACGCATTGAAAAATTAGGAGCTACTCAGATTGCCGTAGGGTTATATGGTGTACCAGCCTTGAGAGTTAGTGAGGAAGTCGATCCTATTACTGGTAAAATAAAGAGATTCGAAGAAACCCTTTGCGATCTTCTCGCTGCCACCGCTGCCCTAATAATGGGACAACGAGGTACAAATAAACCAATAGTTAAAATTAGCGGTATAGAATATACATTTAATGAAAATAGTCGAATAACTGATTCACTGTGCATGGTGCAAAAAGAATATGTCAATAATGCTGTCATCGAAGGTCCTAAACCAAGCTCCATGGAATAAACATTTGGAGAGAATCCAAATAAAACTGAAATCTGGATCAAGATTTCGGTTTTTTCCATATTTCAAAAATATCGTGAAAAATACTAGTGAACTTGCTTTCAAAAAGAGAGTAGTGAAGATTGCTATTATTAGTATAGGTTATATTTGATCGTTATTTAAAGTGTTTTCATACTTAGGGGTTACTTGAAAACAAAAGCACCCTAATATAATTGGTCAATATTTTACAGATAAAGGAGGGCATGTAATGCAACGAATTATGGTAATGGGAATTTCAGCAGGTGTAGGAAAATCAACATTTGCAAGATCATTAGGTAAAATTCTAAGTATTAATGTTTATCATTTAGATGCTTTATATTGGAAACCTAATTGGGTGGCAGCTTCATTTGATGAGTTTTCACAATCCCATCAAAAACTTTTGAATCAAAGTCAATGGATTATTGAAGGAAACTATAATAATACTGCAAAGGCTCGTGCAGAACATGCTGATACTATTATTTATTTAGAACTGCCACTGTATGTTTGTCTATATCGTGTTGTTAAAAGATGGATAAAGAATATAGGGAAAACAAGACCTGACATGGGTGAGGGGTGTAAAGAAAAAATAGATTGGAGCTTTATTAAGTTTATATATACAACTTATTATCCACGGAAACAAAAAATGATTGATCGACTTCAGGCCTTGCAAGCATTAGGTCCTAAAAAAAATATTATTATATTGAAAAGTCAAAGGGATATTAATTTTTGTTTAGAGACGCTCAAATATCATAAAAATAACCAATATTGAAAAAAAGGGCTGGTAAAAACCTGAAGAATGTTTAAAAGTTTACTTGTCAAATCCCCTACTCTTAAAAGTTGTGTGATTCATATGTAAGTTGAGAATCCTAGCTCCAGAAAGCTCCTACTGAAAACTTCCTTTGATTATTATCCTAACTCTCTCATTAAATGTCAGTAAATTTAATAAATCATTGGCGGGTATTTCCTAATCATCCCGCAATAACTCTTACGTTTTACCCGCTATTCAATAAAATCGGTGCATGAGTATGACTATAAACAGTAATTTTTGCTTCACCATCCTTGTCAAATATACCAGCCTTTAAACATAGTATCACTATACATTTTGTGAATTACAGTTCCATGTTATAGAGCATCACTTAAAAAATTTGTCGAAGGAATGATATTGCTTTTGGGAGGATTAACCCTTCTCCAATAATAAATTTCCGCGTTGCATTTTCCTTTTGCTTATTCTTGTCACTTAAACATCGCTTCGAAATCTGCACTTGCTGATGACAAGAGCCATGGCTTCCACTTTCACTAGCAATTTGCTCTGAACTGTCTCTTCACTTAACCAATTAAGCAGAGCTGTTAGGGGTGGGTAACGGTATATTTAGCAAAATAAAATACAATGGAAGACTAGGAAAACAATAAGAAAATCTTAAGAATTGATGTATAAGTTTGTTAAGGTTTAATTAGTATTATATCCTTAGACGAATCCTATAAGGGTGATCACATGAGCCTAAAGAGATGGAGGAGTGAAAGTAGTTGAACATTTTGATTTGTGATGATGATAAAGAAATTGTAAGGGCGATTAGCATTTACCTAGAAAATGACGGATATCAAGTATTCAAAGCTTACAATGGTATTGAGGCAATCGATCTTATTCGGGATCACGTCATTCACCTAATAATAATGGATATTATGATGCCAAAAATGGATGGCATTACGGCGACGATGAAGATTCGTCAAGATCATATGATTCCCTTAATTATGCTTTCTGCTAAGTCGGAGGATTATGACAAAATACTCGGATTAAATATCGGAGCAGATGATTATATGGCCAAGCCGTTTAATCCATTAGAGCTTGTGGCCAGAGTGAAATCACAGCTAAGAAGGTATACGACATTTGGGAGTCTTGAGGTAAGTAGTGATGTATTGCAAACGGGCGGGCTCAAAATTGATGATGAACAGAAAGCCATCACTGTTGATAAACAAGAGGTTCATTTGACACCAGTGCAGTATAAAATTTTAAAGCTTCTCACAGCAAATGCTGGGAGAGTATTCACAATGGAAGAAATTTATGAAAAGGTATGGAATGAAAGGGCCATTAATCCAGAAAATACGGTTTCGGTTCATATTAGAAAGATTCGAGAAAAAATTGAAATTAATCCGAAGGAGCCGAAGTATTTAAAAGTTGTATGGGGAGTTGGATATAAAGTTGAGAAATATTAGTCATGCACTCATTACGAAAGTGATTGTGTTTCTTATTGCCATTGTTTGTTTAACTGGTACAACTAGGGCAATTATCAATATGGAATTAAAAGAGGTTCATCTTAGTAGTATCAATCAAAATAATTATTTTGAAAGCCGAGCATTCGCTGATGAAAACTATAGCCTTATTGCCTCCTTAGCGCAATTAATCGGAAAATACAAAAGTGAAGAACATATTTTAAGTGGTAAGACACTAACAGAAGAAGATATTAGAGAAATCGAAGAAAATCTATATTATGATTTCCGCAATTCATACAGATATAATCCTAGTTTGAATGAAGTGGAAAATAGGCGCATATATCAAGAAACATATGCAGATGACATAAATAGTAAAAAAGACGAAAGAATGAAAGAACAGGTAAGGGAATTTTATCGGTTACTCAGCACATTAGAAGCATATAAAGGAATCGAGTTTTATGCGAGTGACGGTAAACATGTATTCTCCAATAGTGAACTAAATAAGAAAGAGCAATTTGAATCATTTGGTGCATATATGCTATTTGAGAATTATCAACAAAAGCTTTATCCAAATGAAGTGAAGGAAAGTCAATATTTGGATTACTTTACACATGAAGTTGAAAAGTTGAATCCACAATCAGACGTCATTTATGTTGCGTTAAAAGATTCTTTCTTACAACAAAAAATATCAGAATGGGAAAAAGACAAAGGAATTGCCCAAAATCACCTCAATGAATTCATTATATATCTAATAGGCTTTATTATAGCTTTTGTTTATTTAATCATGGTTATTGGAAGAACATCATTTAATGATAAAGAAATTCATTTTTATGTCATTGACAAACTATATAATGATCTCAATATTGTGATAGTCGCGAGTTTAATAGCGATGTGGATAGCAATGATTGTTGAAGTATTACATGATATGTACATGCTTCTCACGGTACCTATTTTTATCATTGCTTTACTGATGATTTTATCGCTCGTAAAGCATATCAAAAATAGATCATTATTTCAGCATACACTCATATACCAAATTCTCAAAAAGATTTTTATTTTGGTGAAACATGTATTTGATAATGGTAGTATGGCTGTAAAAATCGTGCTACTTGTCATTGGCTATCCATTAGTAGTTGCGGCAACGTTTTTCGTGTTTCCCATTACCATAGGTCTAGCTGCTTGGTTTGCGATGAAAAAGGTGAAGTCGTTTAACCTCATTAAAGAGGGCGTAGAGCAAATTAAGAATGGAGATCTTCATCATCGAATTGAAGTAGACGGAAAAGGGGAGTTTAGCAGACTTGCGGAGAATATTAATAGTATTACCAATGGGTTAAAAAAGTCGGTGGATAGTGAGATTAAAAGCGAGCGTTTAAAAACAGAGCTCATTACAAATGTTTCGCATGATATCAGAACGCCTTTAACATCAATCATTACGTATGTCGATTTATTAAAAATAGAAAACGACCCTGAATTAATTGCTGAATATATAGACGTGTTAGACCAAAAATCGAAAAGACTTAAGCTCTTAACAGATGATTTATTTGAAGCAGCTAAAGCGTCAAGTGGAAGTATGCCTGTCCGGTTAGAACGGATTGACATCGTATCATTACTAACACAAGGAATAGGTGAAATGGGCGAAAAAATTGAAGCGTCGTCATTAGATTTTAAGTTAGCCTACCCAACAGAAAAGGTCTATGTGAAGGCTGATGGTAAGCTCCTATGGCGTTCTGTCGAAAACTTATTCTCGAATATATTTAAATATGCACAGCCTACATCAAGGGTATATATTGGGGTTGAAGATTTAGGGAATGAAATACTCGTGACATTTAAAAATATTTCAGCATATGAATTAAATATCTCTGTCGATGAGCTTATGGAACGCTTTAAACGAGGTGATGAATCTAGATCAAGTCAAGGCAGTGGATTAGGGTTGTCGATTGCTGAAAGCCTTATTCACATCCAGCACGGAAAGTTCTTAGTTCAAGTAGATGGCGATTTATTTAAGGCGATGATCTATCTTCCAAAGTTTCCACATGAATAATGTAGAAAGGAATAGGATATATGAGTGTCCTATTCTTTTTCCGTGTATAGCCGTAGCTATAAAAAACAGCTTATGCTAGAGAATTAGAGAATCATGGATACTTAGAAGAAATATTGAAGGTAATTTAATAGTAAAATTAATTATTTCTAAAGTTGGTATTATCTGAGCGAGAAGAAATAAAGATTTTAGAAAGTGAGTATGAAATTGTAGAAGAGGTAAACTTAGTATAAATTCTACGAGCAAAATTAGGGCGAATTTCAGTATATTAAAAACCCAACCCACACATTTTGAGCAAACTTGGATCAAAATGCGTGGGTTTCTAATTGCTGATTAAACGTTATTTCAAAACTAAAAAATGAAAAAAGATTGCAGCCAATGTTAGCTACAATCTTTTTTCATTCACATTCCTATACATATGCTGCATTAAATAAATTCAGAAATAATAGCAAAAGCTCGGTAACACAGCGTTATGCATAAGAACGGTTAGTATTATGCATTATGACTAAATTAGTCTGTGAAGCATAAAGATGATAAGTAACCTAACATTAATAAAAGACCAATACCCATTGCGATTTCCATGCTTGTACCTCCTTTTAAAAAACGACACATTTATTTGCAAATACTTCATTGTAATCCTCAATTTGAGAATTTCACTTCCAGTAAGTGCAACGTTGCTTTAACTTACATTTCGTAGACTACTGAAAATTCCACCAGTGCATGAAGTTTCACTATATACATAAATATTGTACAATGAATTTTAGAAATATGAAACCTTTTATTAGCTTGTACGTATATATTAGTAGAAGAATTACCAATTTGTACATAAAGAGAGAAGGTGTTAATTAATGAAAAAGTGGGTTAAAAAGAGTATTGTCATCATGGTTGCGTTTTTAACATTTGGATTAATTACGCCAACACATGAGATATGGGAAGCATTTGATCAAAATCCTTCAAATCGTGCTTCAATAGGCCCAGAGCAAGGGACAGGCACTGCTCTTGCTGCAGCACCAGATGACACCCAGGTAGTTCAAACAGAGATACAGCAAGACCCAGTAGACTATAATTCGTTGCTAATAGACGCTGCGAAGGAACAATCCTACATAAAGTTCGGCACAAAAATTGGTCCAAAAATCTGCAATGAATTTGATGCTATTATTTTTCCAAAAATGGAGGAAGCCATTACGATGACAGTAGCTGGCTTAGATGATACACCATTAGCGTCCTTAACAATCTCAGAAAAACCAAGTGGAAATTATGGAGAAAAAATCTTTAATGTCATTAATAATGAAACAGGTGACGATTTAATTCGCTTCCATGTGCGAACTGAAAAAAGACCACAGGAAGGCTATTATTATAACTTCCATTATCACAGTGCCGAGGATAACTTTATGGCACACTACAATTTAGGAGATATATATTGGGAGAAAAATACTCCTCCAAAATGGTTGTCATAAAAATTCTGAAACACTCGTAAAAAATACGAGTGTTTTTTTCTTTGTAAACATTGATATATCAAGCTTTGTGGAAGGTAACTAAGTTATTGAATTATGACACCATTTTAACGGAGTAGGGGAGAGAAATACGTGTACCCCAAAATGTACCCCAATTTCATCATTTTTTGTTTTCTTTTGTTTTTTCAAATGAACTTAAGTTAATAATTTCATCCATAAGATTAGACGCATGTACCTAATCTTTTGCAAATGAATGAGCATACACTTTATAAATTGTTTCTGGAGTATCCTCAACTAAAGCTGCAACCGTCGAAACTGGAATATTATTAGATAGTTGTATCGTCAGAAATGTGTGCCGTAAGAAGTGAGGCGTAAATTAAGTTATATTTTCTCTTTCACATATCAAATAAATAATGCGTTTTAAATAGCGTTCACCAATTGGTTCACCAGTATACGTAATAATCACATGTCCTTCATCACCGTTTGAGGTGTGCAATCATTTAGTTGTAGTTCATCTAACATAAAGGTAGGCATACAGGCGTGATACATAAAATTGTTAGCTTTATCACAGCGATGAAATTCAGCAAGAAATTATCAACTACGCTAAAGAAATTGGCTATTTAAAACGGTGAAACAGATTGTACAGTTAAAAATGTAAGCAATATATCAAATTATATACCATTTTCAGCTGAGGAATATCAAATTTTTACTAGGAGAATTGAATGAATTGTTGGTTATGTGGTGCTGATGTGGATGTAGAAATTATATACGAAAGTGAATATATTGGACAGGTTGAAGGCTACGAATGTAGACATTGTGGTCACATAGGAAACACAGGGAACTAGCAAGAAATTGTTCAGCATACGAAAGGGGGATAAACATCGTGCAAGCTACTGAGGTTCAGGAACCAATTTATACAGTTCACACCGGAGATAATTCAGGATTAATAAAAAAAGTCAGTGATTTATATTTCGAGGATGGTGACAAAATTGCTGAAGTTACTTATGGCAGAGGTGTATTTTGGAGACAAGTTGATACATCAAAGTACGAGATAATTGGCACAGACCTTAAAACTGGTACAGATTTTAGAAATTTACCATATGATGAACATTCTTTTAATCACACAGTTATTGATCCACCTTATGCTCGAATAACTAATCTACAAGGTATGGTAGATTGCTATAACACTACTAGATATACAACACATGATGAAATATTGGAATTATATCGAGCTGAATTGAAAGAATTAAAACGGATTACGAAACCAGGAGGATACATTTTTGTAAAATGCCAAGATGAAATATATGGTGGTAAACAAAAATGGACTCATATTGAAATTCATGAAATGGCAGTAGAGTTTAGATTTTATACAAAAGACTTATTTGTCCTGGTAAACACACGGAAACCTAAGCCATTGTATAAGCAGCAACATGCAAGAAAAAATCATAGCTATTTATGGGTGTTTCAAGTTAAGGCTAACTGAACATTTTTGAGGATTAGGTTTAAAAAAGGGCACTTGTAAGTGCCCGCAAAAAATATGCTTATTTACGTTTGTCGTCAGTAAATGATGTTATGTCATTTGTCATTTTGCCAACAGAAGTAAAAGTTTCATCTAATGCTTTACTGATTTCATCTAATGCTTTGTCGATTTTTTCTGATTGAGGATGATTTTTATCAATCTTACCAATAATAATATTTTTCCATAGGAAATTTTTTTTCATTACCATCGCCTCCTAATAAGGAGTATACAATATAAAGCTATGTGAGTTTTAAAAAAATGTAATTTCATAAGAGAAACGTTTTTTTCAGAAAGGATTAAGGTGATGGAATTAATCTAGTTACTGAACACTTTGAGGAAAAAGAGAAATCCTCAAGTAATGTGTCCATATAAATATGACATAGTTCATATTTTGTTGCCTATTTATGTATAAAGAAAACTATAAAAGGGTCACCAGGCTGGGAAGTGACCCTTAAATCGTAAATATTAATACCCTGTATTCATGAAAGTAGCGCCGACAATAATTAAAAGTATAAATAGAACAACGATTAAGGCGAATTGTGAACCATTACCATAACCGCCACCGTAGTAGCAGCCATTATTAATGCCGCCAACATTTCCACCATAGTATCCCATAAGTATCCCTCCTTTCTACAATATATAATATGTTATCTGTAGAGAAGGAGTGGGGTGTTAAACCATTCAGCTATAGGCATTAAAAAATATATTTTTGGTAGATAAGACAATAAAAAAAGGTCACTTGGGATAGGAGTGACCTTTAGTAAAAAATTCAGGAGGTGTAAGGCTAAATCAACTTACATTACTATTAATATGACATGATAGCAATGTTTGTATAGTTTATAGCCTGAGAAATAGATTTAAAAATAAAAAAGTCGTAGCATCATAACACGCTACAGTAAAACTAATGAACAATCTGAGTAAAGAAACTAAAAAAGGGTCACCAGGCTGGGAGCAACCCTGGCAACCCTTAAATCGGAAATGTTAATATCCAGTCATGAATGTAGCGCCGACAATAATTAAAAGAATAAAAAGAACGACAATTAGAACGAATGTTGAACCATTACCATATCCGCCGCCGGAGTTGCCGCAGTAGTATCCCATAAAAAACACCTCCTTTTCACTATATATTATGTTGGCTGAAGAGGAGGAGTGGGGTGTTAATCCATTCAGTTATAGGCGTTAAAAAATATATTTTTGTGAGATAAGTCAATAAAAAAAGGGTCACCTGGGATAGGAGTGACCCTTAATAAAAAAAACTCGGAGGAGTAAGGCTAAATTAGCTTTACATTACTATTAATATGACGTGATAGCTATGTTTGTATAGTGAATTGCCCGTGAAATAGATTTTAAAACAAAAAAACGTAGCTCCGCTGTACGCTGTAAGAAACTAATGAACAATTTGAGGATCGTGTTCGAAAGATATTGTTCAGCAGTTTGTAACTATTTGTAACTATGCCGTAAATTTCAAGTCTAATTTATAAAACAAATTGGAGGAGGTTTGAGGTTCAATGAAAAAATTATTTATAACATTCGTTTTGTTGATTCTTGTAGGGTGTAATGGGGAAGAAAAAACTGAAGTAAAAACTTTTGAGTTCGCTAGTGAAATTAGAAAAATAAATGTGATCGGACAAGGTACAAATGTTGGGTTAATTAGACGAGAAATTGAAAATGATGTTGAAATCAACGTTATTAAAAATGCAATGCAAAATGCCAATATTTTATCAGGACCTCATACTGATGAAGGTCCTTTATATAAGCTTGAAGTGATGTACGGTGATAACTCGAAAGAAATTATTGATATATGGTATTACGCAAGTGCAAATACAGGAAGATTTTATATGAATGATATGTATTCTTTGAATGAAGAAGCCATTCCAGCATTAATTGAACTTTTTGAGTCTTATAAAGAAGTAAAATGATTTACTGCACAATATGAGGATTTTGCATAGGGGGGAATATTTATTGTTTATTATCAGTCGTGAAGATGAAGAGAATTTCCCAGAATTTAAAACCTATATCGAAGCTAGAGAGTATTTTCAAAAGCGCTATGGTGACAAATACAATTTAGGTTACTGGGAATATATCGATGGTTGGGGAAAAGTCTATTTTGATGATGGAGACGGACAGCCTGTACAGATTCGTGAAGATGGCTTTGTGCATGTCGTGTATTAATAAAAATAAAAAAGCCGCAGCGTCGCCACACGCTACAGCTCGAATTGGTTCATGCCCTTCGGCTAGTCAGATAAGTAATTATAACACATAGGAGCAAACTATGTTAAAAGAGAGAACACTGACGATTACACCAGATGCTTTAGATTCAATGATTACAGACTACCACTGGATGGTTAACGCCATCAAAGAAATGCGAACAGAAATGGTCGTTGGAGCAAAGACAGCACAATATGGAATTGAAGCTACATTACCAAAGGCAGCAGGTGGTGTAGGTGATCCGATTATGCAGGAGGTAATTAGACGTTCAAAAAATATAAAACGTGTTGCAGAGTATGAAAAGAAGCTACTAGAGGTACAAACACTTCTTGAAAGAGTTACTGGTGACAGAGAAATGCAAGTACTTAACTGGATGCTAGATGGAAAGTCCATGCGTTGGATTGGGAAGGTTATGGTTTTAAGTCATACACATATTCAAAATATTAAAGACAACATTCTAAAGCAAATGATTTAAATTAAGGATTATTTATGAAAAATGAATAAAATATACCAAAAGTACTTTTGGTATTCTCTAGTAACGTGTAATCTTTAAAGTAAAGGATTACACGTTTTTTAGTTGGGAGGTTATGAATTTTATGTTAGTAGCTCAAGACAATGAAAAACAGAGATATTATGCAAATGAAATTAATTACCTTTTCGCAAAAAAAATTACTTCAGAGAATAAGTTGATATGCCCTGTTTGTCAACATCCGGTATATCATGCTGGAAAGGAAACATTTGGGGAAAAAGGTCGTCAAAGACCACATTTTCGTCATAAACCAGGAAGTTCATGTAGCCATGGTACTGGTGAAACTTATGAACATGTAACAAATAAAATTCATATTTACAATTGGCTGAAACAAAAATATCCAGATTATCAAGTTGAATTAGAGTATCGAATTGTAGAAACAAATCAAATAGCAGATGTTTTTTTGAAGTTACCAAATGGTGAACAAATAGTGTTTGAATTACAATGTTCTGTTATACTAGTATTGGCTTTTTTAGATAGGCAGAAAAAATATAAAGATTGTGGTATTCAAGACATATGGATATTTGGCGAAAATTTTTATACTAGGCATTCAAAAAAAATGATTATAAACAGAAATTCTATACTGGAAATTATACATAAAGAACAACAAGAAATTTTACTAATTGACTATAAAACTAAAGAAGTAAGTTGGGTAGGGCAAAAAATAATTGAAGGTAAAACGTCAGAAAGATCAGAGTTTGGATTTGATATTGAACAAAAACCAGTCAGTGAGATACTTGACTTTTGTTTTATGGATTTTTCTGTTTCTCCTTATAAAATTAACTCTAAAAAATATCTACATAATCAAAAAAAAAGAAAATTGAATAGGAGTAATTGGGCAAAAGAGTTGTTAGTGTTGAGGGATAAAAGAAATACTGAAAAACGAAACTTAAGGGCAGCTAAACAAAAGGAGGAAGAAAGAAAAAGAAAAAAACTAGAAGAACAACAAAGATATCAAGACAAAGATACCAATAGGATTCAAACGGTTGAAAAATCTGGCGATGAATGCTTAACGTATAAAAAATATCTAAATAATTTTTCCTTACAAAATGAAATGAATCATATGACGGATATAGAAAAACGGTCTTTTGAAGTTCTAATACGTAAGTATAACCTAACAACATATAATTTTCCTGGTATATGTAAAGTCAAAATAGCTTATAGAAAAAAGATTAAAACACGATTTACCTTATGGCAATTATGGACTATAGATCAAGTATTGACCCATTATCAAAACAAAAATTTAACTATAAATAACCTATATTTTAAAATGACTAAAACAAATATTTTTAATTTTAACACTAAGTCTAATAGAGAGATTAAAGAGTGTCTTGAATTTTATTTAAATTTATTAGAGGAAGTAGGTTTTTTAAAACACCGTCGCACAGAAAATTTTTATGAACCTTATCCTGTGCTAATAAGTGCGATACCTTTGCATGATGATTTTAAGATTAATAGTTATATAGCATTTTTTCACTCGGTTTATTGCTTTAGAGACGATGAACATTACGAAAAAGCAGAAAATGCTAACAAAGAATATAAAAAACTTATTAAAAATAACAAAGAATAAACCTATTTTACTTTCCAAAGTTGCCATATTTGCCAAACTTTCAACATTAGGTGAGATAAAAATAATAATGTAAAATTGAAGGCAGGACGGCGCGGTAAAGGTTTCCTCCTTTGGTATTTTTAAAAACCTAAATATTAGGGACAGACAGACCGACGACCGACCAGCGCTTGACAGACTAGTTCGGAGCGTGACATACATGGCCGGCCCATATTTTTTAAGAGATTAGGTATCTTAATTAATATAAAAGGTTAATGAATGGGAATTATATCCACATTATCTGTTATATTGTATAATCAAGGTACAATATTTAAAAGGTGATGGTAATTTTGCTAACAATATTACAAATTATTTTTTCAATCATAGTAGTATCGATCTCAACATACGGAATTATCACAAGTGATTACGAGTTGAATTTCCTAATGATATTCTTCTTAGGTTTAGTGATGTTAATTCTAGGAATAAAAGAATTTCAAAGAGAGAGAAAAGTTTTTGCTTGGTACTTTATTGGGGTATTTTTATTTTTAGTATTTGTCTCAATTAAATATTTATTTTGATAACAACGTGTGTGAGAAATGAGCTAACTCGACAAAAAGTAGATATACCACAGAAAAAAGCCTTATCCATAGTGCGGTAAGGCTTTTTATTGTTAAAATTTATCTTCTTTACCATCTTTGTTTGGTCTTTGCGTATAATGAATATAATCCTAAATAAGAAGGAGTTGGACAGAGAAATGGCAGAAGATCTCTTTACTGCATTTAATTTTTTATTTCCAGTTTTACTAATAGCAATAACACTATGGATTAGAATCATAAAAGTAAATAGCAATATTCAAGTTGAACAAAATAAAGAAATTATCGAGCTTTTAAAAAAGAGCAATCGCGATAAAGATGAAGTCAAAATAAACGAATAATACATATATAGATTAATTTAATGTTAGTTTAACATCCTTCGGGGTGTTTTTTCTTTTTTACGGGTGACCAGGCGATGCTCGTGATATGTTACAAAAGTACATTGATATAGCATTCGCTGATATAAAGGACTACTCAGATTTTGGTACGGTTGAGGAAATCGTAAAGATGAAACTGGCAAGCCGCTTCTGGATTATCAAGGCGAGGAAATGACATATCAACGTACATATGTCCACTTGAAGAATGCGAATGAAGTCGATGGCACAATCGTAAGCGAAGTAAAAAAGGGTAAAGATGGTGTCAGTGTAAAGCTTGTAGATAAGATGGCAGCCCTCGCGATGTTATCAAAATACACAGATTTATTAAATGATGAGCAGCTAAAGCGATTACGTGAAGAAAAGTTAAAAGTAGATATTGTAAAAGCACGTTCTGAAATAAAAGGTGCTGGTGGTCGTAACACCACAGGCGTTGATTTAAGTAATTTAACACTGGAGGAGTTGAGAACGATTGCTAATTCTAAGCGATGAGGAAATGAGCGCATTGAAAAACGAAGCAGACAAAGAATTAGCGCGCCGCTTCTATCGTGATTATGTTGAATATGTACTATCTCAGAGAACAACTATTACTGGATAAAAGGAGAATCAAAATGAATCTAGACAATCGTGTAATTTATAACAAAGTAACAGGCGCAGTTATCTATCAAACTGGAGAGGCTACAGGTGATGTAGTTCCGCATGATATAGAGGTAGACTTAGCATTTATAGATATTCCTTTTGGCTCCATTGATTATTCAAAATTCTATGTACAGCGTATTGACGAGGCCGGCAATCCTATAATTAAAGAATATCCTAGAGATTTATCACCAGTAGAAATTGAAAATGCAAAACTGAAAGAAGATATTGTTTTATTACAAACAGATTCAGAAGTTGGAGGAATTTTATAATGATAAATCAAATAGTGGACGTATTGCAGTTGAGCGCATTATGGCGCAGAGGCTTAATCCAAAAACAAATAAAACTTATGTCATTGATGATGTGACTAACGAGGATTACAAACAAGCCGTGGAGGATTACATTTTAACAGCTACAGAAGGTGTTTAAAGTTTAACTATAAAATAGTTAGAATAAATATCAGAGATTAGTCTTTTAAAAAACAAAAACCCCGAATAGGTTTATTTTTTCTAAAAGTGCTATCTATTCGGGGTTCAGTTTATTTCCCTTTATATGTTTACTTCGTCTGTGTGTGCTACTGCGCTGATTTCGATCAGTTGCTCTGGAGATGCCAAATAATTCACGCCAATTAGGCTACCCGCTGGCCGATGCTGTTCCATGTATTCCTTGAAAAGTCGGATGACTGGCTCAGTGTGTTCTTTTGCATTTGTTAAATAGATTTCCAGATAAGCGAGGTTGGACTTCGTTGCACCAAACCCTTTTAGAACGCGATCTAGATTTTCAAGAGTTTGTCGTGTCTGTGCTTCGACATCGCCATCTCCAACGAATGCACCCTTCGTATTGTGGGAAAATTGCCCCGAAATGTAGATAGTGCCGTTGACACTGTATCCTTGGGAAATACCATGATCCCAGAGATTATGATTGTAGATTTTAACATTAGTCATTTTTTTCTCTCCTTTACTTCAAAGTAATGCCAGTATAAAATGAACGCAAACAAAAAAATAGTACGCACTTTTTAGAAAGGTACTACCAGAAAGGATAGTGTAAATATGGGGATGGCTGACTATAAAGAGAAGGGGAATATTCAAGAAACGCCTTTTGGATATACATTGTCAGTGATTGGTGGTAAATGGAAAATGCTTATTATTTATATTCTTGCAGAAAACCAAACAGTTCGGTTTAATGATTTGAAAAGGAAAATAGGAGCTATTACCTTTAAAACATTAAGTTCACAACTTAAAGAATTGGAAGCAGATGGGATGGTTAATCGGAAAGAGTATCCCCAAATTCCCCCTAAAGTTGAGTACAGTCTCACAGATAAAGCAGAAACTCTATTACCTGTTTTGGAACAGTTATGTGAGTGGGGAGAAAAAAACTCCAGTAATTAAGTACCTTCTGTAAAACTGATGTGATAAATAATCGTTCCATATTGTTCAGTATGTGCAGTGATAATAAAGTTGTTTAAAAATCCTTCTTCCACATAGTTGAAGAAAATATGATAGGATGCACTTTATTAAAAATTTTATAATAGTAACTAATACAATTAGTTTGGAGGACTTATGAATATAGGTGTAAAGTTAGTCGAGAATTTAATTTCAGAACAATTTCCTCAATGGAAAGATTTGAAAATTGAGCCAGTCAAAAACAGCGGGCATGATAATCGTACATTTCATTTAGGAGAAAAAATGACTGTAAGATTGCCTAGTGGAAAAGCATATGAACCGCAAGTTCAAAAAGAAGCAAAATGGTTACCCATATTAGCAAAGAACTTAACTCTTCCAATTACTGAACCTGTAGGAAAAGGGCATCCAACTACGGAATATCCTTTCGAGTGGTCTGTTAACAGATGGTTATCAGGTGATACAGTTAATAAAAATAATGTTAATTTATCTTTATTTGCAGAAGAATTAGCGAATTTTTTATTGGAGTTCGAAAGAATTAATGCCTCAAATGGACCAATTGCTGGTCCTCATAATTTTTATAGGGGTGGAGATTTAAGTGTCTATGACTCTGAAACAAAGGAAGCTTTAATTAAACTTGAAGGGAAAATTAATGTAAAAAAATGTAAATTTATTTGGCAGCAAGCTCTCTTAAGCAAATGGGAAAGTGAGCTTGTATGGGTACATGGAGATATAGCTCCAGGAAACTTATTGGTTCAAAATGGACATCTGGCAGGTGTTATTGATTTTGGAATCCTAGGTACAGGAGATCCTTCTTGTGATCTAGCTATGGCATGGACATTTTTTGATAAAGATAGTCGAGATATATTTATTAAAAGTATGAATTTAGATGAAGGTACCTGGAATCGTGCTAAAGGTTGGGCATTATGGAAGGCGTTAATCACTTACAATAGCCTTGATAAAAAAATAAGTGAAAACGCTCGTTATACTATTAATGCAATTCTAAATGATGTGTAAATCCTATAAAAGAATGTTAGATTTATTCGTATAGCTTAATGTTTGTGAATAAATCTATTGGATAGGCTACACTAGGTTAGACAGATTCTATAAGGGCTAGTACACTATAATTACTAACCTAAAGGAGCGTGTTTT
>NZ_JBYTBB010000039.1:0-51265 GCF_058788755.1 Lysinibacillus sp. FW301-JW8 | reverse complement strand
TGCTTTGTTCACCAGCAGAAGCTAGCTACTAAAAACTTGATTGATTACGTTTTGCTTGTTCAGTTTTCAAGGTTCATTTTGTTACCATTTCTCAACAGCAACTCTTACATCATACCGCACTCACAACTATTTGTCAACAATTAAATTCAAATTTAATTTATTTGTTTTTCAACAGTTATCTTGGCGACTTCTATTACTATACCATAATATTTTTATTATGCAAGCTTTTTATAAGAAAAATATTAAAGCTGTTATTCCTAAGACGCCTGGTATACCTAGTATAGCAATAGTTAAGACAGAAAAAAGATTGATAGGTATATTATAGCCTACATACCCTATACTCAAATGAATAATAAACAATAGAAGAAAAGCGAAGGCAAATCTAAACCAAAAAACGGACATTCCTTCTAAAATTTTACCCATTTTAGCATGTCTAATTATTACATAAAGAAAAAGAAGCACTACAGGTACACCAAAACTCATAATTACTAACCACGACATCAGGTTTCCCCCTTAATGATATAATTATGAAAGTTTATGATTCCTGTTTTGCTTCTATGAGTTTAAAAGACTGTTATTTAATTAATACTCTTCGTATTCTAGCTTCTTTAAATAAATAGAAATGAATGCTCTCTGTTGCTTTTCGTTGAGCAATTAATTCTAAATCATAATCATCTAACAATTCTTCAATTAATTTTGCCTGCTGTAAATCTTCTTTTGTTCCTTTAATTAGACTCACAAGCCTGTCATCGAATTCTTTTTTTAACTTTCTCTTACTGCGGAAGAACATATTAATCCCTCACTCATAATTCTCGGCGACCTTCCATTGCCTTCGATAACGTAACTTCATCTGCGTATTCTAAATCTCCGCCTACCGGTAGTCCGTGGGCAATACGAGTTGTTCGAATACCAGAAGGTTTCACTAGACGGGAGATATACATGGCTGTTGCCTCACCTTCGATAGTTGAATTCGTAGCTAAGATTAACTCCTGAACTGTTTCATCCTGCAAACGAACTAACAATGAGGCAACATTAATATCCTCTGGGCCAATACCATCCATTGGTGATATTGCCCCTTGTAGTACATGATACATCCCGTTGTAGTCACGCATTTTCTCCATCGCTATTACGTCTTTTGTATCTTGTACAACACAGATAATCGAATGATCCCGTTGCTTATCTGTACAAATGTGACACGGGTCAACATCAGTAATGTTGCCACATACAGAGCAATAACTTAAATTTCGTTTAGCATCAATAAGTGACTTAGAAAAGGATAAAACATCATCTTCTTTCATTGTTAACACAAAAAACGCCAGACGAGCCGCGGTTTTCGGCCCGATACCTGGCAATTTCATAAAACTATCTATTAGTTTTGATATTGGTTCTGGGTAGTACATTTATTTACCTCCTAGAATGGAAGGTTTATGCCTTGAGTAAATTTACCCATTGTTGCATTTGTTTTTTCTTCTACTTTTTTAAGTGCTTCATTTGTAGCAACAACGATTAAATCTTGAAGCATTTCGATATCATCAGGGTCTACTACTGAAGTATCAAGATTCACTTCTACAACCTCACGTTGGCCAGTAACAATTACTTTTACCATACCACCGCCAGCAACACCTTCAAATTGCTCTGCATTTAAGGCCTCTTGAGCTTCCATCATTTCCTTTTGCATTTTTTGCATTTTTTTCATCATACCTTGCATATTTCCCATTCCACGCATAAACATATTCCTCCTAAATGATTAATCGTTAACAATTTCTATAAAATCTTTACCAAACAACTTTTCTGCCTCTGTCACAAGTGGATCTTGTGAGGCAAGTGGTTGAGCATCATCGATAAACGGCTCATCAGGCATTTCTGCCGGTGGTGGCTCTAATAATTCCACCTCATGATCAGTCACTGTTTGAGATTTTTTCTGCTGTTGCAAACCGTGATCACGAATAAACTCTTCACGTAATTTTAACCAAGTTTCTTCAGGGGTACAAAGCATTTCATACGTTGTACCAGTTTGCCCTGCAATTAATTGTGTGAAGTGAGCTTTTAGAGACTGATTATCAGCAACCATTTGACAATGAATATCATACTTGAATTTTAACACAAAAGCACTCGAAGATGCCGCAACGGGTTCAGCTTCTGCTAAAAGAGCAGATTGCGACTTTTGCATTTGGTTTAACGCTTGTGCCCAGACTGATTTAATGCGGTGAACATCTTGTTTCGTGGCATCCTTTAGCACCTCTTGTATCCGCCCAGTTGGCGCTTTATAGCCATTTGGACTTTTAGCTCGTGGCCGTTGTTCTTTAGGTGCTTGCATCTGCTGCCCAGGAGCTCCAGCCTGTAATTGTACTGACAATTGTTGTACCATTTGCTCAAGTGCTACTATCTTTTGAGCAAGTTCTGGGCTCAAAGCTGCTTCAACTGAAGTGGTTGTTTGACTAACTAGCCCACTCGAAAGCTGTACCATTTTAAGTAGTGCTGTTTCTAAATAGATTTTTGTGTGGTGGGAGAATCGCATTTCTTGCTGTGTTTTCGCTAAAATATCTATGTAGCCATATAGCAAATCAGGTGCAAAATCATGCGCTAATGTAAATACTCGTTCTTCCGGCGAAACTAGCTCTAATAGTTCAGCCAAATCATCACTTGTTTGCAGCAATAATAAGTCACGGAAAAATGTAATCAAGTCCTCTGAAAGACGAAGTGGATCCTTGCCATCTGAGATAAGCTGTTCTAATAACGCAAGCATTTGAGCAACATCTTTTACTTTTAAGGCTTCTGCTAAGTCATAAAAAACTTCCTGACTGATTGAACCTGTTACAAGTAATGTATCCTCAAGCTTTAGCTCCTCCCCACTGAAAGAGACAACCTGATCTAATAAACTTAATGCATCACGCATACCACCAGCAGCAGATTGTGCAATAACCTTCAAACCTTGTTCCTCATACGGTAGTTCGATGTCCTCTAATACAACCTTCATTCGTTCGATAATATCATTAGTTGAAAGTCGCTTGAAATCAAAGCGTTGGCAACGAGAGATAATGGTTGCAGGCAATTTATGAGGCTCTGTTGTCGCCAAAATAAAAACAGCATGTGGAGGTGGTTCTTCTAATGTTTTTAAAAGTGCATTGAAAGCACTTGTAGAAAGCATATGCACTTCATCGATAATATACACTTTATATCTGCTACTAGCAGGAGCAAATCGAACTTTCTCGATAATATCACGTATTTCTTCAACTCGAGAATTAGATGCTGCGTCAAATTCAATCACATCAGGGTGTGACCCATCTGTAATACTTAAACAAGTGGCACATTCGTTACACGGCTCGTTCGATGGTGCTCGCTCACAATTCAAAGCTTTTGCAAAAATCTTAGCTGTACTTGTTTTCCCGGTTCCTCTTGGCCCAGAAAACAAATAAGCATGTGTGGTTTTATTTGCTAGGAGAGCATTTTGTAGCGTTCTTTTGACATGTGCCTGACCAGACATTTCTCTAAATGATTGCGGTCTATACACACGATAAAATGCTTGATACGTCAATGATTTCCTCTCCTTTTCCTCATTTATATAGAATAGTTCTATTATAACATTTGTCTAATAATAGTGTTATCAATTCCAAAAAATTGAGACAATATACTTTGTCTCAAGTTCATTTCTATTATGTAAGATATATAAATATAAAAAACGCATCCCGCCTAATGTAGACGGATGCGTTTGAATTGGCAATTTAATGCCGTGCACCTTTCTTTGACAGCCGCACATAAGCGTTACTCTTGTCGTTAGCTCAGATTAGGCAACCCCGCGGCACATGAATAAGACCACTTAATGCTGCTTCCTTCCGGACCTGACATGGTTCATGGGTATCCATTGCGCAGGACCCAATCGTCAACACTACGTGCAAAAGGCAGACCAAACAATACGGACAGCCTCGAAAAAGGAATTCAGTCTCGCTAGAGCGGATTGCGAGTTACAGGACACCGCTACCTTCCCACCTAGCACGGCAATAACTAGTATACTGACTGTTTTCATAAATTGCAACTTAATGCACATAATATTTATGTGGAAACATTTATCAACAATATAATTATAAAAATTTCTAAAATCAGTTGACGTGAAATACAAAACATGATAAATTAATTTTTGTCGATAAGACATCAGGTTAATATGGAGGTATACCCAAGTCTGGCTGAAGGGATCGGTCTTGAAAACCGACAGGCGGGTAACACCGCGCGGGGGTTCGAATCCCTCTACCTCCTCCAGTTTTTAAATTCCGACTACATCTGTAGCCGTTTTTTTTTGCCTAAATAATTGTACATAATACATGCAGATACCACTTCCACAAAGGTTGTGGTATTTTTTTATTGATAGGAGAAAATAAATTAAATATCTACATTTATATAATAAGGGAGGATTTTTGTGCACCCAAAATATTTAATCTCTCGTGCTTCCCTCACTTGGATCTTGTTAATCGCTATATTAACTGCGATTGGTAGTGAAATTAAAATAATGCCATTTGCTAATACAACTTTTCGTTTTGGATTAGGAACTATTGTTTTCTTTCTTTGTACCCTTCTTAGGTCAACCCCTATTATATTAGCCGGTATCGTTACAAGCATTGTGACAACAGCTTTTCGAGTTTTCGTAACTTCTACTACTCCCAATGTAGCTTTAATGGATAGCATCTTTTTACATTTACCAGCTGCAGCATTTTATATACTTTTTGCGTTATGCCTACAAATTTTAAATATTCATCGCTATCGAGAAAAACCACTAATGCTTGGATTATTAGTTGCATTTAGTGAAGTAATAAGCAATTTAGCAGAACAATTATTTCGTTTTCTTGTTAATTCTTATACTTTTTTACTCGTTCATGATTTACTTATATTGTTAGCTGTTGCTTTATTACGTAGTTTCTTTGTAGTTGGTGTTTATAGCTCCATTTTAATTGCTGAACAAAAAAAACGTGTGCAAGAAATGCTTACTATTGGGTCAGATCTATATGTTGAAACTCTCTATTTAAAAAAATCTATGAATCATATTGAGACTATCACAGCTAGTGGGTTTGATTTATATCGACAGTTAAAATCGCAAGGCTATCGGACTGAAAGCTTACAGGCTTTGCATATTGCCCAGGAAATTCATGAAGTAAAAAAAGATTCGCAACGTATCTATGCAGGAATTTCTAAAATTGTAGGCGAAAAGAGCTTTGGTCCCTTTAGAATGTCAGAATTATTACATTATATTGAAGATGGTAACAGAAAGTACGGTGAACTACTGGGAAAAGAAATTCACTTTAAAGTAAGTTTGGATACTACTGACTTTCAAACAAAAGAACATATTGCATTGCTCGCACTATTGAATAATCTAACTGCAAATGCTATTGAAGCCATTGAAGATCAAGGTGTTATTTCTATTGCCATTCAACAGCAGCTGGATGATACTGTAATTACAGTATGTGATAACGGAAAAGGCATTTCACAAAATGATATCACTATTATTTTCGAACCTGGATACACCACAAAATACAATATGGACGGTGTCGCTGCAACTGGTATTGGACTTTCACATGTTGCTGAATTAGTAAATAAATTAAATGGCTTCATATCCGTTGAATCAAACAATCAAAACACAATGTTTAAAATTACAATTCCTACGCAAACTATTCAAACAGGAGAGACTTAAATGAGGTATTTTATTGTAGATGATGATCGTGCAAGTCGGGTCATGTTAAAAAAAATTATTGAAGATAGCGGGCTAGGCACCGTTATTGGTGAAGCCCGTAATGGTGAAGATGCTATCCCACAAATTTTAATGACACAGCCAGAGTTTGTGCTTATTGATTTACTGATGCCAAAGCTCGATGGAATCGCAACAGTCGAGCAACTTACTCAAAATCGTTTTGAGGGGCAATTTATCATGATTTCTCAGGTTGTCAATAAGGAAATGGTGGGTGAGGCCTATGAACAAGGGATTGAATTCTTTATTCATAAACCAATAAACCGTATTGAGGTTGAAAATGTTTTACGTAAAACAACAGAACAATTTCGCCTAAAAAATTCACTATTAGTAATTCGTCAATCGCTGACAAACATTGATTTAAGTGAGCAAATAAATCAAAAAGCCACTTCTCGTGATCATATTCAATCAATCTTAAACGATATGGGCATTGTTGGTGAGATTGGAAGTGAGGATATTATAGCTATCATCGAAACCTTGCTTGCTCATCAACATAAGATAGCACCCCTACCTCCATTGAAAGAGCTATATGAGGAAATTGCAGCTGTTACAAAGACTACACCTGATGAAATTTTGAAAGAAAGTAAAGCGATTGAACAGCGTGTACGTCGTACAATATTAGCAGCCATGATTAACCTTGCCAATTTAGGTGTCGTTGATTACACAAACTCTGAATTTGAATATTATGCGCCTCGATACTTTGATTTTAAAGAAATTCGTCAGCTAATGACACAGATAGAAGATCATGAAAATCGTAAAGCAAAGGTAAATATCAAGAAGTTTATTCAGGTATTATATTCAGACATTTTAACAAAAGTAAATTAATTTTCTCGGATTTTGTCGGATTCCATAAGTCCTCCGTATTATTAAAGTAAGGCGAGTCCTAAAAATTTAATATCAGGGGGTACAAAGGGTTTGAAGAAGAAATTTAAAATCAGTTTAGCCACTCAAATTTTAATCGGTTTGATTTTAGGGATCATTGTTGGTGGTATCTTTTATGGAAACCCCAAAATTGAAACATATTTACAGCCTTTAGGGGATATCTTTTTACATCTAATTAAGATGATTGTTGTACCGATTATTATTTCTACTTTAATCGTTGGTGTTGCTGGTACCGGAGACATGAAGCAGCTTGGACGATTAGGCGGGAAATCAATTATTTATTTTGAAATTATTACAACTGTAGCAATTATAGTTGGTTTACTTTCTGCAAACTTGTTCCAACCAGGCGCTGGCCTAAATATGAATGAGCTTTCTCAAGGGGATATTTCAAAATACGTTACAACTACAGAAGAAGTACAGCATGAGGGACCTTTTGATATTATTGTAGGCATTGTCCCAACAAATATCATTCAGTCTATGGCTGAAGGTAATATGCTTGCCATTATCTTCTTCTCTGTTATTTTCGGCTTAGGGGTTGCCGCTATCGGTGACCGAGGAAAACCAGTCTTAGACTTCTTCCAAGGGGTAGCAGACGCTATGTTCTGGGTAACAAACCTCGTAATGAAATTCGCTCCATTTGGGGTATTTGGCTTAATTGGTGTAACCGTTTCCAAATATGGATTTGCTTCACTAATACCACTAGGTAAACTTGCAATACTTGTTTATGCTACAATGCTATTCTTTATCTTTGTCGTTCTTGGACTTGTGGCAAAATTTGCAGGTATCAACATCTTCTACTTAATCAAAGTGTTAAAAGATGAGCTAATCTTAGCGTTCTCAACTGCAAGCTCTGAGGCTGTTCTACCACGTATTATGATGAAAATGGAGAAATTAGGTGCTCCAAAGGATATCGTTTCCTTTGTTATTCCAACCGGTTATTCCTTTAACTTAGATGGTTCAACATTGTACCAAGCTATTGCTGCATTATTTATTGCTCAAATGTACGGTATTCATCTAAGCATTGGAGAACAAATTACGTTAATGCTTGTATTAATGGTTACATCAAAAGGAATCGCAGGTGTTCCGGGGGTGTCATTCGTAGTACTTCTAGCAACTTTAGGTACTGTCGGCATTCCGCTTGAAGGCTTGGCATTTATCGCAGGTATTGACCGTATCCTTGATATGGGACGTACAGTTGTTAACGTAATTGGTAACTCATTAGCGTCATTAGTAATGGCAAAATGGGAAGGCCGTTTCGATACAGAGAAAATGAAAAATTATTTTAAAGATAACGAAAACTTAGCGTAAAAAGTTAAAAAAATCCTCACGATGTATGGATGGCATCGTGAGGATTTTTTTAATTTGATCAATTATGCCTCGGCATAATTGCGTCCGGAATCGGCTTTGTGCTTAGGCCTGCACGAGGGCCGACACGATGTCGGTCATTTCGGTAATGCCACAGGACGTGGCGTTTTTACCGATGCAGGTCAGTTAGCCGTTATCGCATGGAAGCGATGATTTAAGGCTAACATCCTAAATTGAACTCCTTTCCGATTCCGTGACATCCGCTGGAGGCTTTAACTTCTGTCAGCTTCTGCTGAAGGAAGTTAAAACTTTATCTAAATAAGCAATGATTGATTCTTTACCATTTACATGTGCCTCATGTGCACGAGCTTCATCTTTTTCTAGCTTTGCCTCCGCTGCCATCACAATACGTTCTGCATCTTCCTGCGGCACGACAACAACTCCATCCACATCCCCAATAATATAATCTCCAGGATGAACATTAACTCCTCCAATAGAGATGGGGATATTTACTTTACCTCCACCATTTTTATTACCAGCAGCTACCGTTGTCCCTAAAGAGAATACAGGGAAATCCAGCTCTCGAATGGCTGCGATATCTCGGATAACACCATCCACAACAAACCCTTGTACACCTATGCCCTTTGCTAAGGAAATCACAAAATCTCCAGCAACAGCTCGATTCGTATTGCCCTTCGCATCGATTACCAAAATATCACCTTCATTAGCAGCTCGAATAGCTTCTAATACCGCACCATTTTCACCATCTGGTAAACGCACAGTTACCACGCGCCCAGCCACTTTAAAGTGATCTGCTAAAGGCTTAATATCACTGCGTAAATTGGTGTGTCCGCCAGTTGCATCTGAAATAGCTGTTGTTGGTAAATGCTTAAAACTTATTTCCACCTTTGTCATACATAACACCCCTATTATGATTTATGAAAGACTTACATAATTATTGTAAATAAAAATCATCTACTATTTCAATATATCTCAGAAAATTATGGAAATAAAATATTTAAATATGGTACTGTTAGGAGAAAATAAAAGAAAAAGTGGGTACTATGGCTAATCAAAAATTATATGAACAACGCAATCAAATTATCGCAGCTTTTTTGGTAGCAGCTTTTATCGGTTTATTCAATGAAACAGCTCTCAATATGGCCTTTGCACAATTGATTGTTGACTTTAAAACCGATGCATCTACCATTCAATGGCTAACAACTGGTTATTTGTTGACCTTAGGTATTTTAGTACCGCTCTCTAGCATCCTTATGCAACGTTTTACAACGAGGCAATTATTTATTGTATCGTTGTTCTTTTCTATTATAGGTACCTGTGTTTCAGCTATCTCTCCAACCTTTGCACTGTTACTAGCTGGACGCATTATTCAAGCTGTTGGAACAGCTATTATTCTGCCGCTTATGATGCAGGTTGTACTCATGATTTACCCAATTAATCAACGTGGCGCTGCAATGGGGAAAATCGGATTAGTTATTATCTTTGCTCCAGCAATTGGACCAACTATTGCAGGCTTTGTCATGGAGCATTTCTCATGGCATTCTATCTTCTGGATGAGTCTTCCGTTTTTACTCATATCATTTGTGCTTGGATTAAAATTTGTTCAAAATGTTAGTGAAGTTAGGATGGTTAAATTTGATGGTGTTTCAATCGTCTTATCAACGATTGGCTTTGGAGGGATTGTTTACGGTTTTAGTATTTCTGGTAAGCTAGGTACTTTTATGACAATAGAGGTAATCTCCTCTCTCATGGTTGGAGCACTAGGAATCATTCTTTTTTGTTTGCGACAAGTTAAAATGGAACAACCTATGCTGAATTTAAAGGTATTCTCATTTCCGATGTACAATATTGGCATGCTCCTGGTTATTATTGTACATATGACCATTTTAGCAACAATGGTATTATTACCCATTTACTTACAAAACATTTTATTGCTAGCACCTATGATAGCTGGCCTTACACTACTTCCTGGTGGTGTCATAAATGCCTTTATGGCTGTTGCCTCTGGACATATTTTTGATCGCTTTGGACCTCGTATCATGGTTCCTGTTGGATTATTTTTGGAAATAATTGCATTACTTTTCTTACGAACAATTGATGCTGAAACTTCTGTTTATTTCATCGTAAGTTTCCATATCCTTATGTTTGTTGGCATCTCTCTTGCAAGTATGCCTGCGCAAACAAATGGATTAAATCAGCTACCCCGTCGACTTTATCCGGATGGTACGGCATTTATGAATACATTACAGCAGGTTGCAGGTGCAATCGGTACTGCTGTCTCGATAACGATCATGTCCATTAGTAAAACAAATTTCGTTTCCCAAAATGGAGCCTCTACTACAAATGAATTTGCAGGATCCATTATTGGTGTACAACACGCTTTAACCTTCTCACTTATACTGGCGATTCTCGCATTCGTTATATCATTCTTTATGAAACGTGTACAAGAGAATAAATAAAGCCAAAAATGCGCCATTCATTAGGAATGAACTCACCTTTCTATCAAATGGCGCTAACTATCATTAAACTATTTCGATAAAATGCTTTGATTGTTCGTCTAACGCCTCTGCTGCACTGGCGATTTCAGCAAAATCGTTGGTTGTCACAGATATTTGTCCATTTGTTTTTTCAACTTTTTCAGCTATACGTGTAATACTTTCCGTAACTTGTCCTATTTCTCGCTCTATGCCCTCAATATTATCCTTTACTTCAGAGATAGATTGCTCAACTCTTATGGATAGCTTTCTCACCTCTTTTGCTACAACATCAAAACCTCTCCCATATTCTCCTGCCCTAGCTGCTTCAATAGCTGCGTTTAATGCCAGTAAATTTGTCTGAGAAGCAATTTCTTGAATAGTTTTCACAATGCCTTTAATAGATTCAGCTTGCTTTTGCAGCTGTGCAAGATTTATTACATTATCGGCAGACTCTTTTGATACTTCCCTAATAGTCTCTAGTAAACCTTCACTATTTTGAATACCAGCCTCTGAACGGCTATGAAGTTCTTTTGACATCTCCTTTAATGTCTCAGCTACACTTACGATCTCATTTTGACGGTCTGTAATATTAGTAGCAATTTTTGATACACCAATCACCTTTCTAGAATTATTTGCAAAGACCGGCATATAGGTGGCTTCAAGCCAAACTCTATTTCCGTTCGCATCCAATCTTTCAATTTTATCTTGATAGCTATTACCAGCGGCTAAGTTCCGCCAAAATTTTTCGTACTCCACACTATTACTAAATTTAGGTAAACATAAATCTTTATGATCTTTTCCTATCATTTCTGCTACTGTATAGCCTAATGTTTTGGCAAAATGTGCATTTACAAAGGCTACTTTACGCTCCATATCAAAACGAATAATAGCAATATTTCGTTCAATTGCCTGCACCACTAAATCATCTGTTACTTGTGTATCGATTTTCTGCATAATCTACACCTCTTTATTCAATTTTATAAAAAAAGATTTATTTTAACTAAAAATTTAATTTTTTCCATTTTAGCTCCTCATTAATCTTTGCAGAAAAAACATGGGCAATCATTACCCATGTTTTAATAACTGTAATACTTCTTCTGATGTAGTAGCTACATCAATTAGTGACTTTTGTTCCGCACGAATAAATCCTTCTTCAAGCATTTTCTTAAAATGCTGTAAAAGTGCATCATAAAAACTATTTACATTATATAAAATTACTGGCTTTTCATGTAGTCCAATTTGTGCCCACGTAAAGACCTCAAAATACTCATCCATTGTGCCACCACCACCTGGTAGCGCTATAAAGGCATCTGCAAGCTCTACCATTTTTGCCTTGCGTACATGCATAGACTCAACAAAATGAATTTCTGTTAATGAAGCATGGGCTAATTCCCGCTTCTGTAAATGCGTTGGCATCACACCAATTACCTCTCCACCAGCGGTTAAAACAGCATCTGCCACCTTTCCCATCAACCCACTTTTTGAACCACCATAGACTACACCATGACCATTTTGAGCCAACACTGCACCTAATTCTGCTGCCTTTTCTGCATAAACTGGGTTTTTGCCTAAACCAGAACCACAATACACCGCTATTCTTATAATAATCCCTCCTACTTAAAAGACGTGAAACAATAGCTATTTATATTGTCTCACGTCCTTTAATCATTTATTTTCTTTAATTGCTTATTTAGATATTTTTAGTTAAGGTTCTTGTAAATTTCTATTTGCGTAAATGGCTTGTTTGTTTTAGCATATGACTGATACGGCTCACAATTGATTCAATTGCTTCAGGATTTTTTAATAAATCATAATCATTAATATCTAAACGTAAAACTGGGCATGAATTAAAATTATTAATCCAGTTCTCATAACGTTCATGCATTTCAATCCAATAATCATTTGGTGTCTGCTGCTCCATTGCACGGCCACGCTCTTGAATACGTCCTATGACCGCATCAATTGGTCCCTCGAGATAAATTAGTAAATCTGGATGTGGGAAGTAAGGTGTCATTACCATTGCATCAAATAAATTTTTATAAGTCTCGTAATCTGTTGGACTCATTGTTCCTTTATCATAATGCATTTTTGCAAAAATTCCTGTATCTTCGTAAATAGAACGATCCTGAATAAATCCACCGCCATATTCAAAAATACGCTTTTGCTCCTTAAAGCGTTCCGCTAAAAAATAGACCTGCAAATGGAAGCTCCATTTTTCAAAGTCCTCATAAAATTTATCCAAATATGGGTTAGTATCTACTTTTTCAAATGATGTACGGAAACTTAGTGCCTCTGCTAACGCTTTTGTCATCGTTGATTTCCCTACACCTACAGTACCAGCAATAGTAATAACGGTCTGCGGAGGAATATCGTACTTCTCTCTTAAATTCATTGTTGCAAGCTCCTTTGTTGTAACGTATCCTTTATGATTTGCAAAACATAGTTTAAATCATCCGTGTTCTTAACAAAGTCAATCTGATCTCCATTAAATCGAATGACAGGGATTTCAGGGTGCATTTTCTCAAAATGCTCGATAAAAGAGTGATAATCTGCCACAAGTTGCTCCATATAATCCCATGCAATCATCTTTTCAAATTCACGTCCACGCATTGCAATACGCTTCATCAATGTTTCAACACTGGCATGTAAATAAACAACAACATTAGGTACAGGCATATCCTTCGTTAGTATTTTATAAATTTCTTCATACTTATCATACTCGGTTGGTGCCAATGTACGCTTTGCAAATATTAGATTTTTAAAAATATGATAGTCCGCTACTACAGGCTTTTGATGTGCTAAGCGAAATTTTTTAATATCTGATAATTGTTTATAGCGATTACATAAGAAAAACATTTCAGTTTGGAAGCTCCACTCCTCAATGTTTTCATAAAACTTATTTAGAAAAGGGTTTTCGTCTACTATTTCCTTTAATAGATGGTAATTTAATGTCGCTGCAATCTCTTTCGATAAAGAGGTTTTACCAACACCAATCGGACCTTCTACCGTAACAAATGGAACCGTCACCAGAAGCTCCTCCTTTATGTTCTATGGATTCTATTATCAATTCCCTCTTCGCCTGAGGATATTATATAAATCAGTGCTTTTCATTGTATCATAGTGCGAAAATGAAAGACAGAATCAAGCTAATCTCTCTATTAAATTTACATATTAAAAAACGACCCACCGAGGTAGGCCGTTATCGATCATTATAATTTAACACGCTGTAATCGAAGTGCGTTTAAAACAACTGAGACTGAACTAAAGGCCATTGCTGCCCCTGCTACCCAAGGAGCAAGTAAACCAATTGCAGCAATTGGTATACCTAATGTATTGTAAGCAAATGCCCAAAATAAGTTTTGTTTAATGTTGCGCATTGTTTTACGGCTCATAATCATGGCATCCGCGATACTGTTTAAATCACCACGAATCAGCGTAATATCTGCTGCTTCCATAGCTACGTCAGTGCCGGTACCGATTGCCATCCCAATATTAGCTGTAGCAAGTGCTGGTGCATCATTAATGCCATCGCCTACCATCGCCACTTTCTTGCCCGTAGCTTGCAGTTTTTTTACTTCATCTGCTTTCCCTTCTGGTAGTACCTCAGCAATAACATGATTCACCCCAACTTCTGCTCCGATAGCTTGGGCTGTACGTTCATTATCACCAGTCATCATAATAACTGTAATACCCATATCTTGTAGACGACGAATCGCCTCCTTAGAAGTTTCTTTAACAGTATCTGCTACTGCTACTAGACCAGCATATTGACCGTTGATAGCAGCTAACATCGCTGTTTTACCGTTTTCCTCTAACTGCTCCATTTTCGGTAGAATGTCATCAATAGGAATACCATATTGTTGCATCAATTTACGTGTACCGATAACAACTCCTTGACCAGACACTGTCGCTTGCACACCATAACCTGGTATCGCTTCAAAGAATTGAACATCACCTAGCTGAATACCACGATCTGTAATGCCTTGAACAATTGCTTCTGCTAATGGATGCTCTGATTGCTTCTCTGCTGCACCTATTAACGATAAAAATTGTGCTTCGCCTTGCTCTGCCGCTAGTATAACATCAGTTAATACAGGTTTTCCGTGTGTTACTGTACCTGTTTTATCTACAACAACCGTATCGATACTTTGCGTCTGCTCTAAATGCTCGCCACCTTTAAATAAAATCCCAAACTCTGCTGCACGACCAGAGCCTGCCATAATAGATGTTGGTGTTGCTAATCCGAGCGCGCATGGACATGCAATGACAAGAACTGCGATTAATACTTCTAATGCAGGCGTAAACTCACCCGGTTGTACCCAAAGAATCCAAACTAAAAACGTAATAATTGCAATTCCAACAACAATTGGTACAAATATGCCGGAAATATGATCTGCTAAACGCTGGATTGGAGCCTTTGAGCCTTGTGCATCTTCTACCACTTTAATAATCTGTGCTAAAGCTGTATCTCGACCTACTTTTGTTGCTGTCATTTTAATAAAGCCATTTTTATTTATTGTTGATCCAAATAATACATCACCTTGCTTTTTATCAACAGGAAGACTTTCCCCTGTCAGCATTGACTCATCAACAGCGGTTGTTCCTTCTAAAACTTCACCATCAACTGGAATTTTTTCACCTGGTTTTACTAAAATAATGTCACCAATAGCTACTTCTGCTAATGGTACTTCTTTCTCAACACCATCTCGAACAATGACTGCCGTTTTTGCTTGAAGGCCCATTAACTTTTTGATTGCTTCAGATGAACGACCTTTCGCTTTTGCCTCAAATAATTTTCCTAATAGAATTAAAGTAATTAATACCGCGCTTGTTTCAAAATAAAGGTGCGGGCCATGATGTGAACCAGCTGTAACAATTGCTTGATAGACACTATAAAAGTAGGCTGCTGATGTACCCATTACTACTAGTACATCCATATTGGCACTACCATTTCGCAAGGCTTTGTAGGCACCCATATAAAATTGTTTCCCTATTATAAATTGAACGGGCGTAGCTAATAACATTTGTACCCATGGATTCATTAGTATATCTGGTACATATAAAAACGAAGTAAATGAAAAATGACCAACCATCGTCCAGAGCAATGGTAGTGAAAGAATAGCTGATAAAATAAATTTATGCTGCTGTTGTTTGATGGCCTTTTGACGATGGTCTACGGCTTCTTGTTCTTCAGCTTTTTGATGGGCCTCATAACCTAATTTTTCAACCTTTGCAATGATATCTGCAATGGACACTTCAGATGGGTTAAATTCAATTGTTGCCTTCTCAAGCGCTAAGTTTACATTTGCAGATGAGACACCTACTAGCTTATTTAATCCTTTTTCTATACGCGTAGCACAGGCTGCACAGGTCATGCCCGTAATGTCAAATTCAGTTTTCTGTTTAACAACGCCATAACCAAGTGCCTCTATTTTCTTTTCAAAATCTACTTCACTTAGTTTGGATGAATCGTACTTAATCGTTGATTTTTCAAGCGCTAAATTAACAGTGGCCTGTTCAACACCATCCATTTTATTTAATCCTTTTTCTATACGAGTGGCGCAGGCTGCACAGGTCATACCCGTTATTTGCAGGTTGGCCTCTTTTACTTCTGTACTCATTTCTTTCACCTCTCCTTATACCAACAGGGGGTATATATCACTTAAAATAATAGAGTGCTACTTGAGCACCCTACATATTTTATTTTACATCATAGCCTTGGTCATCAATTGTTTCTTTAATTTGATCTAAAGATACTTTTGCTTCGTCAAATGCAACATCTACTAAGCCTTCTGTTAGGTTCACTTTCACTTGGTCAACACCAGTTAATGTTCCCACACTTTTTTCAACTGCATTTACACAGTGTCCACATGACATTCCTTGTACATTTAAAGTTACATTTTGCATAAAATATCTCTCCTCTTTGTTTATATTAAATAGGGGTATATATTTACAAATATTATTTTTTCATTAGCTTTTGAATGGTCACTACTAATTCATCCAATACTGCTTCATCACCCTCAGATAGGCGGTCCACAACACAACCCTTTAAATGACCTTCCAATAATATTTTTGCTACACTATTTAAAGCAGATTGTGTGGCAGATAACTGCGTAATAATATCATCACAATAAACATCTTTTTCGATCATTCCCTTAATACCACGAATCTGACCCTCTATGCGATTTAAACGAGTCGTTAAATCCTTTTTTACACGTTCAGGATGATGGCTTTTTCGACAAGATGTAGTTTCCTCCGTATGACAAGTAACCTCTTTCGTTATGTCTTCCATTCCATACACCTCCTATTTCACTTTCATCATACTATACCCAAGAAGGGTATGTAAAGTAAAAAATTTTATTAATGTTGATGATCATGATGAGACGGTTCTGCTTTTAATTGGCATAAAATTGAATTGTCATGCTGATGTGCTGCAGTTTCTAATTGAATTGTTACATGCTTAATGCCCTTATGCTCAAGATTATGTTCAATTTCTCGTAATATATTCTCACTATCCGTAATTTTCAACTGATCATCAACCACTGCGTGACAGGAAAGTGCATTCGTTCCACTTGTTATTGTCCAAATGTGTAGATCATGTATACTATGAACACCTTTTGTTTGCTCAATTGTTTGAATAATTTCTTGAATATCGACGTTTGAAGGAGTTCCTTCCATTAAAACATGGACTGCCGCCTTCGTTACATAGTAGCCACTTCTTAATACCAGTAATGCGACAATTACACTTGCCAGCGGATCAGCCCAGCCCCAACCAAAAAACATAATTAGTAGAGCAGCAACAATGGCTCCTACAGATCCCAGCATATCACTTAGTACATGTAAAAATGCACCTCGCATATTTAAATTATCCTTTGTGTCACTGCCCCTCATCATTATCCAAGCCACCAAAATATTAATAAGAAGACCAATCGTACTAATAATGAGCATACCTTTAGTTGCCACTTCTGGTGGATTTGCAAAGCGCTCTATTGCCTCATAGAAAATAAATAATGCTATTAAGATTAATGTCACACCATTTAACACCGCAGCTAAAATTTCAAATCGTTTGTAACCATATGTTTTACTGTAATTTGCTGCCTTCTCTCCAAACATAAATGCAAGTAATGCTATTGCTAAAGAAATTGAGTCACTTAACATATGTCCTGCATCTGATAAAAGAGCCAAACTATTTGTTAAAAAGCCACCAATTGCTTCAACCACCATATATCCTGTAATTATAATAAATGATAATATTAACACTTTTTTATTAGCGCCATGTGTATGATCATGGCCGTGATCATGATTATGTCCCATGTTTTTTCCCTCCGTTATATTTAATTATGTGCAGCATGTTCAATCGCTTGCTTCAGTAAATTCATAATGTGGTCATCATCCTTCGAATAGTATAAGGTTGTGCCCTCTCTTCGAAATTTCACTAAACGTAAATTTTTTAAAAAACGTAATTGATGCGAAACGGTTGATTGGCCTAAATCTAAGATTTCCGCGATGTCATTAACGGAATGTTCATCTGTACACAATAAATTTAGTATACGAATTCTTGTAGGATCACTTAATGCCTTAAAGGTTTGCGATACAACAAATAGTGTCTCCTCGTCTAAATGCTGATCGTTGTTTACTTTAGCCTCTGTTAATTTTTCATCCATTTAGTTTATCCCCAATCTTTTATATTTATATATGAGCATGTGTTCATATATAAATATAAATGGTACTTTTAGGAATGTCAACATTTAAAGTAGCATTTACCAATTAAGCAGGATACACTACTTTTAAGGAGAGATATTTAGTGGATATTTTCGAAACAGATCGTTTATTTATGAAACAGGCATTAGAAGAAGCACAGAAAGCCACCGCACTTGGAGAAGTACCTATCGGGGCTATACTTGTTTACAATGGAGAAATTATTGCAAGAGCCCATAATTTACGAGAAACAACACAAAATGCAACCACACACGCTGAGCTGGAGGTTATACAGGAGGCTTGTAAAAAAATTGGTAGCTGGCGTTTAGAAAATACAACACTTTATGTAACGCTTGAACCTTGCCCTATGTGCGCAGGTGCTATTTTACAGTCTCGTGTGCCTCGTGTTGTATATGGTGCACGAGATCTAAAGGCTGGCTGTGTTGATTCCCTCTATCATCTGTTAAATGATGCACGCTTTAATCATGAATGTGAAGTAACTGAAGGTATATTAGCCGAGGAATGCGGACAAATATTAACTGATTTTTTCAGAGCTTTACGTGAAAGGAAAAAGGCAGAGAAAGAGGCTCGTAAATTAGCTGAACAACAATAAATAAAAAAACCAAACAACCGAAGTAGCAATATGCCCCTGTGTGAAAGCAAGGGGACAGTGGCAGAAGGATGTTTGGCTTTTTTTGTTATAGTAATCAATATATAAGTTCTAATCATTCGGCTGCTTCATATTGTACCCTACTTCAAAAAAGATCAATATTTAACCATAAAATCTTTATAGGTATCCAAACCATTTTACATTGCTCCAATACATAATCGTGATTCAGTAATATTCACAGTTTACCAGCAACTAATTAGCCCTCGAGAATCAGTTTGAACTCTTTTCCTTTTTGGACATATGTGTCAATCGATAATTGAATTAGCTCAAAGTCTTTATCTTGTAAGGAGCGAATAACCTTACCTGGTGATCCAACAACTAATGAACGTGGAGGAATCCTTGTACCTTGTGTAATAAGCGTATTTGCTCCAATAATACATTCCTCTCCAATTTCAGCATAATCTAAAATAACCGACCCCATGCCGACAATTGTACGACGACCTATTTTACAGCCATGTAAGACCACCTGGTGGCCAACTGTTACTTCGTCTTCTACAATAACAGGCGCCCCTTCAAATAAATGAATTGTTACATTATCCTGAATACTACAGCGTTTTCCAATGCTGATTGTATCTTCATCTCCTCGTAATACTGCATTAAACCAAATTGAAGATTCTTCATCTATTGATACATCCCCAATGATATATGTTCCTGGAGCTTGAAATACAGATTCGTGTACAACTGGTTTTTTTGTGGCGTATGTAATCTCCATAAAATTCACCCTTCCATTTGTCTGATTATTTTGTTAAATTTAATATAACACATTTTAAACGGGAGGTGTACTTATTGAATCAATTATGTTCGATTTTAAAGATTCAATACCCAATTATACAAGGAGGAATGGGAAATATCAGCAGCCCTGAACTCGTAGCTTCTGTGTCAAATGCAGGAGGATTAGGAACAATCGGCTGTGGGACAATGACACCGGCAGAAGTAGAGAAGCGCATAGAAGCTACAAAACAACTGACGGAAAAACCATTTGCTATTAATATCCCAATTAATGTTAATCCTTATGCAAAAGAATTATTACAAATGGCTATAACACTTAAAGTACCGGTCGTTTCTTTATCAGCAGGAAACCCCGAACCATTTATCAAGAAGCTACATGCCCATAATATTTGTGTAATGGTGGTTATAGCAGCCGTCAAACACGCTATCAAGGCCGAACAAGGCGGTGCTGATGTGCTTGTTGTAGAAGGATTTGAAGCGGCAGGGATTAATTCAAATTTAGAGCTGACAACATTTACTCTGATTCCACAAGTTGTTGATGCGGTTTCGATTCCCGTTGTGGCAGCAGGTGGTATTGGTGATGGGCGAGGATTGGCAGCTTCATTCATGCTTGGGGCAGCGGGTGTACAAATGGGAACACGTTTTATTGCTACACAGGAAATGCCTGTACATAAGACCTATAAACAAAGGCTACTGGATGCAACCGATGTAGAAACGGCTATTCTTGGCAGATCAGTTGGGCAAATACGTCGTGTATTAAAATCACCTTACACAGCTGAACTTCTGTCAGATGAAGGAATAGGCATAACGCTTGCTGATTATCAAGAACGTACATCTGAAACGTATCATATCAAAGGAGCCATTGAAGGAAACGAAAAGGGTGGTTTTATGAATAGTGGACAAATTGCAGGGATGATCCAAGACTTACCGACTGTTTCCACGCTTATCAACAATATGATGACCGATGCACAGAAATGTTTAAATCGCGCATTGCTTACTAATTTTCAGTCTCAATAAAAGGAAGGACATAAGCGACCATGATTGACTTAAAACAAGTTATTAACGGGGCAGTTGAACCACCCGCATGTGATCAAACGTTATGTATTAAATTAATCTCGGCTATTGCTGGAGATGCTATTTGCTCATGGGAGATTAACGAAAATTTTTTAAACGGTCATCAAATAGTAATGGGTGGATATATAGCTTCTGCGGCTGACATTACGATGGCATATTCGATGGCTTCTGTACTAGAAGAAAATCAAGTGTTTTCAACCATTAATTTACAAACAACATTTTTACGACCTCTTCACGTAGGTATTGCCACTGTTGATTCAAGGATCATAAAAAAAGGACGGAAAACTTGTTATGTGGAGGCGATAGTTTCACAAAATGAAAAATATGTTGCTAAAGTAACGTCTTCTATAATGATTCTTTAAAATTAAAAGAGCTCCCCTTATATTGGATGAGCTCTTTTGTGTTTTTAATTATCAGCGTGGAAAATCTCCTCAAAGAAACGATAGGATGGCTCTTCCAGTAATTTATAGTATTGTTGAAACAATAATGCTGCGTGATTTCCACTCCACATAGGAGGTAATAATTCTTGTGGAAGACCTGGATCGATAAATAGAAATTTACGATATTCATGAACAAGATTTGTACGCTCTACAAAACATTCAGCATCTGACATTTCTTCTTTAGAGATGGCACTTTGATGCACGATATATTGCTTGCTATATTGATTCATAAATTCCTCATATCGCGCTTCAATTTCTGTCAATGACCAGCTTTTTTCAATAAGTGCTTCATGATTATGCGGCCCAATGTATTCGGCTGAAAAGAAATCTACGTAATCAGCAATATCATATTTTTGAATAAGCAATTTAACTTCTTCTTCTAAGTTGTTGGGCGATATCCAGCAGCCATTTGAAAAAGAACCAAATCCGCTCCATAAGAGTTCTTTGCGTAATTCGTCTCGAATCTGACGTTTGTCTTCTGGAATAGTATACATCAGAAGTCGCCATTTTTGGTCCCATTTGTTGGGTTTCAGTTTAAAAATACGATTGGCCGCTTCTTCCATTCGTTTTTTACCTCGTTTTGTTAAAAAATAATAACTACGGTTCCCTTGTTTTTCAGATTGTAACCACCCTTGTTTGACCATTCTAGATACGGATACACGTACATTTTGCTCTGTATGACCAAATTCCTTCAATAAACGAATTAAGCTACCAATCCAAATTTTAGAACCGTAGCGCATAATATAATCACCATAGAGTGTAAAAATCATTGACTGTGTATTAGCGCCCATCTTATCCCCCAACTTTCTTACTTATTTCCCTTGAAATACAGGTTGACGTTTTTCACTGAATGCCTGCAATGCTTCAAGGCGATCCTCTGTCGGAATGACTAACTCATACGCCTTTGATTCGATGGCAAGACCTGTTTGTAAATCTGTGTTCATTCCTTGTGAAATGGCGTATTTTGCTTGACGAACGGCTACTGGACCATTTTGCATAATACGTGCTGCAAGTGCCTCACATTCAGATAATAACAATTCACGTGGCACCGTTTTTAAAATGATACCTAGCTGTACAGCTTCTGTTGCTGTAATTTTTGCCGCTGTTAAAATCATTTCTTTTGCCTTCATTTCACCAACTAGTCGTGGCAGTCGTTGTGTTCCACCCGCGCCAGGAATAATTGCCCAACTCGTTTCAGTTAAACCAAGCAATGCCTCTTCAACAGCAATCGCAAAATCACAGGCTAATAACCATTCAAAGCCACCACCTAGTGCATGTCCATTAACCGCTGCAATAGTGGGTTGTGGTAAACCTGCGATACTATTAAACACGTCTCGAATCGCTCGTACATTTCGACGTACTTCCTGTGGTGTTAATGTTTTTCGCTCTTTTAAATCTGCACCTGCACTAAATGCCTTCTCACCCGCACCTGTAAAGATGACGGTATGGACGTTATCAGCTATATGTATCTCATCAACAACTTGTTGTAATTGAGATAACGTTGTATAATTGAAACAATTTAACGTCTCTGGTCGATTTATTGTTATATAAGCAATATAATTGTTTATTTTAAATGAAATTGTATTCATATGCAAACCCCTCTTTTTTTAATCCTATTTTAGTAAAAACCGGCACATTGAATGTGCCGGTTCCTCTCTAAGATTCTATATTTGCTATAATTGTTGCGATTCCTTGACCAACACCGATACACATAGAAGCCAGTCCGTAATGTACGTTTTGTTTCTTCATTTCGTAAAGTAACGTTGTTAAAATACGAGCACCACTTGCACCTAGTGGATGGCCGAATGCAATCGCACCACCGTTTACGTTCACCGTGGCTGGGTCTAGTTCAAGCTGTTTCATGGATTCTAATGCTTGTGAAGCGAATGCCTCGTTTAGTTCATAAAGCCCGATATCCTTTGTTGTTAGCCCTGCACGATGTAGCGCTTTTTTAGAAGCATAAATCGGTCCTAATCCCATAACAGCAGGCTCTAATCCCGCAATAGCTCCTGTTACATAACGTGCTAAAGGTGTGATATTCAGTTCCTTTGCTTTGTCAGCACTCATTAACAATAGAGCAGATGCGCCGTCATTGACACCAGAAGCATTACCAGCTGTTACTGTGCCGTTTTCGAAAATGGGACGTAATTTGGCCAGTGCTTCAAGTGTCGTTTCTGGACGCGGATGTTCGTCTGTATCAATAATCGTTTCATTGCCTTTTTTATCTTTAATGCGCACGGGTACGATTTCATCTGCGAAACGATTTTCTTCAACCGCCTTTTTCGCACGTTGTTGGCTTTCAAAGGCAAAGGCATCTTGTTCTTCACGGCTAATGTTAAAGCGTTGTGCCACATTTTCAGCTGTTTGTGGCATTGTATCAGCTCCATACATGGCTTGTAGCTTTGGGTTTGTAAAACGCCAACCAATCGTTGTATCGAATAATTTTTGATCGCCACGCGGATAGTCTACTTCAGGTTTTCCCATGACAAATGGTGCTCGTGTCATGCTTTCTGTACCACCCGCTATAAAAATATCACCTTCACCACTTTTGATAGCACGGGCTGCGAAGTGTACAGCATCCATTCCTGAACCACATAATCGATTTATGGTTGTTCCACCAACCCCAATTGGTAGCTCTGCAAGTAAAGCGGCCATACGTGCAACATTTCGATTATCTTCACCAGCTTGGTTAGCGTTTCCGAAAATAACATCTTCTATTTGTTCAGCGGGCACTTTGGGATTTCGTTCCACAAGTGCTTTAATCACTATGGCAGCTAAATCGTCAGGGCGTACAGATTTTAATACGCCTTTATATCGTCCAATTGGTGTACGTACAGCATCTACGATAACGACTTCCCTCATTTTCTTATCACCTCTTTTTGCTCGGTATAGTCATAAACACCTTTTCCACTTTTACGTCCTAAACGCCCAGCTTGTACATATTGTTCAAGTAGTGGTGCTGGACGGTATTTTTCACCGAGTTTTTCATGTAAATAACGCAAATTATTTAGGCGTGCATCAAGACCAACTAAATCTACCAACTCAAATGGACCCATTGGGTAATTTAAGCCAAGTTTAATTGCTTTATCAATATCTTCGGGTGTACCTAAACCCTCTTGTAACATGTAAAATGCTTCATTACCAACGAGTGCACTGATACGACTAGTAACAAAACCTGGGAATTCGTTAATGATAACAGTTTGTTTACCCATTTGTTCAGCGATTTCTCGAATTGTTTGTGCAGTCTCATCGCTTGTTTCAAGACCTCTTATAATCTCGACTAGCTCCATTTTATGTACGGGATTAAAGAAGTGCATAGCGATTGTTTGTTCGGGCCGTTTCGCATAAGAAGCAATTTCTGTTGGACTCATTGTTGAGGTATTTGTCGCAAATAAACAGTAGGGGGATGCAAACTGTTCCATTTGTTCAAACACAGCTTTTTTAATGTCTTTTTTCTCTGGCACAGCTTCAATGATTAAATCTGCATTTTTTGCAACAGCCGCTAAGTCTGTCACATAAGCAAGACGTAATCTAGCTTCTTGAGCTTGTTGAACTGTTAATTTTCCACGTGTAACGGATTTTTCAAAAATAGATGTAATTTCATTTTGGGCATTTTCCAACGCTTGTTCATTAATATCGATAATAGCTGTTTCAAAACCACCGACTGCGCTTACGTACGCAATTCCACGACCCATAACGCCTGATCCGATGACAATGACTTTTTTCATGAAAGCTACCTCCTTGTTGTGAAAACCATATACGAAGAGTGGGGATAGCTCATCGCATATGGTTTTTGTGGTGGTTAAACGCCCAGTGGGTTTAGTGGGCGGCTACCATAATATGAAATGATACTTTTAGTTTCTGTATATAAATCTAATGTTTCGATACATAACTCGCGACCGAAACCAGATTGCTTATAACCTCCAAATGGTGTACCTGGCATTGCAGAGAATGGGCAGTTAACCATTACTATACCTGCTTGGATTTGATTTGCGACACGTGTAGCACGTGCACCATCTTTTGACCAAACCGCTGAGCCTAGACCAAATTCAGAATCATTTGCTAAGCGAATCGCTTCTTTCTCATCACCAAATGGCATCACCACTACCACTGGACCGAATATTTCCTCACGTACAACTTTCATAGATTGATTCACATCTGTAATAACAGTTGGCTCATACCAAAAGCCATTTTCAAAGCCTTCTATTGTCGCAACTTTTCCACCTGTTAAAATTGTAGCGCCTTCTTCAATGGCAGATTGTACATAGCCATCGATGACGTTTAATTGATCTAAGTCGATAATCGCGCCCATATGTGTGCCCTTATCAAAGGGATCACCTAGTTTAATCGCTTTTGTTTTTGTAACAAATTTTTCTAAAAACTCTTCATAAATGTCTTTGTGTACATATAAGCGGGAACGTGCTTCACATGATTGACCGGAGTTATAGAAAATACCGTATAGTGAACCATCTACTGCAGCATCAATATCTGCATCTTCGAATACTAAATTAGGTGATTTACCACCGAGCTCTAATGTGACACGTTTTAAAGTTTGAGATGCTTTTTCCATAATGCCTTTACCGACTGGTGTAGATCCTGTAAATGCTACTTTGTCGACTTGTTTATGTTCCACTAAGTAATTCCCTACATCTTTTCCTGATCCTGGAATAACATTCACAACACCATTTGGAACGCCTGCTTCTAAGCAAATTTCTCCTAAAATAATTGCAGTTAAAGGTGTTAAAGAAGCTGGTTTGACAATAACGGAACAGCCTACAGCAATAGCCGGGGCAATTTTCCATGCAGTCATCATTAGTGGATAGTTCCAAGGAACAATTTGAGCGCATACACCGACAGGCTCTTTCTCCGTATAGTTATGGAATTGACCTGGCAAGTTGTTCACTGTACCACGGTGACCAACGATTGCACCTGCATAAAACTCAAAATCTTCGATTGCTTGGTGTACTTGACCTTGTGCTGTGCCAAGTGATTTTCCTGTATCAAGCATTTCAAGTTCTACAATTTCATTGAAGCGTGAACGCATGATGGCAGCAATCTTGTTGAGTACTTGTGCACGGCGATTAATAGGGTATTGTTTCCACTTTCCGTGATCAAAGGCCTCGCGAGCCGCTTGTACTGCGCGCTCAGCATCTTCTTGAGATGCTTTCGCGACAGTTGCAACAACTTCACCTGTTGCAGGGTTAATCGTTTGGAATGTCCCACCATCACTGCTTTCAACTTTTTCACCATTAATAATTAAATGGTAAAAGTCACGCTTCACTGATATTTGCTCTTGTACTTGTTGTGTCATTGCCATTCACTCCTTCTTATTGTCCGCTAAATTGAGGCTGTCTTTTTTCTGTAAAAGCTTTCATACCTTCTTGATAATCATCTGTAGTGCCTGCAATACTTTGACTTTGTGCTTCATACTTAAGGAAGTCTTCAAACTTTAGGTGTTCTGCTGCCTTCATATTACGTTTAATTAAGCCAATTGCTTTAGTCGGTAGCTGTCCAATCTGTTGGGCAAAGGTATGGACTTCATCTTCAAATGTGTCATCGCTATAGATAGCGGTTGCTAATCCTAATTGTTTGGCTTCATCTGGTTTAATACGTTGCCCGAGTATAGAAATTTCAAGTGCTTTGGCATCACCTACTAATTGTTTTAAGTAGTATAAATTCCCTGAATCTGGAATAAGACCTACATGAATGAAGGCATTCATAAAGAAGGATTTTTCTGCCATTACACGAAAATCTGCGGCAAGTGCTAGACTAAAGCCAGCACCTGCTGCGGCACCTTTCACAGCTGCGATAATCGGTTTTTCACAGCCATGTATTTGTTGCACCATTGGACCATAGTGATCTGTTAAAATATCACCAAGTTTCGTACCTTTATCGATGGCGGACAAATCTTGACCTGAACAAAATGCGCGTCCTTCACCACGTAATACAATGCATCGTATGGTAGCATCTGCAGAGGCTTGCTTAACAGCAGTGCGAATTTCATGATTCATTTGTGCTGTAAATGCATTTAATGTATCAGGGCGATTTAACGAAATATACGCCACAGATTCTCTTAGCTCATATCGAATAGTTTCAAACATAATTATCTCCCCTTAAAGTTCGGTTGACGTTTTTCAACGAATGCTTGCATACCTTCTTTTTGATCTTCTGAAGAGAATAATAGATAGAAGTTTTTCCGTTCAAATTGCATACCTTCATAAAGTGAGTAGTCAACAGCTTTGTTGACGGACTCTTTAATGAGGCGGACAGCGAGTGCTGGTTTTTTCGTGAGCATTATCGCTACTTTCTGTGTTTCTTCCATTAATATTTCTGGTTGTACAATTTTGTTGATAATGCCATGTGTGAGTGCTTCTTCGGCCGTAATGCGGGCGGCACTCCAAATCCACTCCAATGCTTTTGTACGTCCTACTAATTTTGTTAGACGTTGTGTACCACCTGCACCAGGCATAACACCGAGGTTAATTTCTGGGAAACTAAATTCAGTGCCTTCCGCTGCAATTAATAAATCACAACAAAGTGCTAATTCAAAGCCACCACCGAACACGAACCCCTTGACACTACCGATAATAGGTTTTTTAACTTGCGCGATACGATCCCAGTCAGCGAATTGATTTAGTAACTCTAAATGAACAGTATTGTCTGTAGCCATTTCGTCGATATCTGCACCCGATGAAAAAGCTTTTCCATGCCCTGCTACGACAATCACTTGTACGTAGTTGTCATGGTCAAATTGTTCCATCGCATACATAATTTCGCGTATCATTGCACGATTTAATGAATTGTATTGGCGAGGACGGTTCAAATAGATATACCCAACCCCGTTTTCAATCGTTACTTCAATAAATGTGAATGCTGTCATTACGCATCTTCACCGATAATAAGTGTGACAATGTCGCTCGCAAAGCTCATTAAATCTTTTCCTGATGCTTTGCCCTCTGGGGAACGTAGTCCATTTTTTAAATCTTCTGCGCTATCATATGTCATTTCGCACATTAAATAATAAGGTGAATCTGTGCCCATCGGTGTTGAACTGAACTTTGTGATTTTCATTTCACGTAAGCCTGGAATTTTTGCTGTAATTGGTGTGTGTACGTTTTCATAGTGCTCGTCAAATGCTGCCTTATCTGCAGGGTGTTTATATAATGCGACTAATTTAGCCATAGTTGAATACGCTCCTTTGTCTACATTGAAGTAGAAATTAATTTCATTGCCTCAAACGGGTTTTTACAGCTCTTGCAATATAAAATACTGCGGCATGCTGTGGGACCAAATATATTTTCAAGCGTGACATACGTAGAACCACAGTATGGGCAATCGACATGCCAAGAACCGTCTTCATTTAAAAACCGAGGTGGAGGGGCTATGCCGAATTGCTTTAAGCCCTCTCGACCTTTTGCTGTTACACGATCGGAAGTCCAAGTAGGATTATTAATAAAAACGACAGCTACTTCACGAACGTTTTCTAATTGAGAAATCGCTTTTTCGATATTTTGTTGAATGATTGTCAGTGCAGGACAACCTGAAAATGTTGGTAGCACTTCAATACGAATATGACCATCATTAATTTGAACACGCTCAATCATGCCAAGATCAATTATGCTTACCGTATCGATTTCAGGATCTTTTACTGTATCAAGTACTTTATAAATGTGTGTCTCGTGCAATTCAATAGTCGGCATAGTCACCCTCCTTTGTAAATTGACATTACCAACTTGCTGCTAAATCAGAACGATAAACCTCTGACATTGTCTCAATCGCTGATGTTAAATCATCTGTATGCTGACCGTTACGACCATTGATTGTAGGTGTTGGTAATACAGGTACGGCAATTTTTATTGATTCAAATATTGGTTTAATAATCGCTGACCAGCGTTCTTTTAAGGCTTCTTCAGATTCGATTAAATCAAATGTTGCTAGGCGAGGTGCTACATCCCCGTATGAGAATAAATCGCCTGCATCTTTGATGACTTCTTCTAATGCTGCAATCATACGTGAACGTGATTCTTCTGTTGCTGTAAATAATTGAGTAAACCAAGCTGTCCAGTGCATTTGGTGGTAGTATAGTTCGGCACTAATCTTTGTAACGATTTCTTGGATCGGACTATAGCTGCTTGCTTTTAAGGCTTCAATTTTTGCTTTTTTTGCAGTTGAATAGATATAATTACGTGCAACCGCATAGCCCCAATCATAATTAGGTGCTTCTTTGTAGTAGCCTTCACCATTTGGACGTTCAACAAGTAGACTATTGCTACGTTCTTCTTTTGGTCGAAGCTGTGCTAAAGAATCTGAATTGCCTTCACCAAGTTCTTCTAACAATGTGTAGTATAGTTTTGCGTGCCCCATTGTATCTTGTGTAATAGATGAGAAAGCCACATCTTCTTCAATATGAGGTGCTAACCCAAGCCATTCTGAGCCGCGATAAGAGAATAAATAATCATCATCTGCTAATTGATATAGCAACGTAGTTACTGATTTTTTAAATTCAGGAGTTACTTCTTTGCTCATCTTTTTTACCTCCTCCAGCCCAAGATAGGATTTCTTTTTCATCTAGCATGCCTTGCTCATAGTGCCGCCATTTTTTCTTTAAATATCCATAGCCTTTTGTTGTACGATAGTCTTTATTATCTAAGCGTTGCAATGCTTGTTTGCTTTCTTGTGTTAAGCCATGTACATGTTTACGATTTACTACCCAAATGTCTACGACAGGTTCACGACGCATAAAGTTTTCCTGAGCCATCACTAGGGCTATTTCTCCGTTTGGAGCTAGGAGACTGAATTGATGTTGAAAATGGGATGTTGGTGTTCGTTTACTAAATACTTCAAATTCTTGATAGAAAGATTCTTTTTCCACGATAGTACCTCCTTCTAAGAGTTAATTTGCTAGTGCAGTTAATGCTTCACGTACCCAAGCGTTATTTTCGTACGATGAGCGACGAAGTGTTAAACGTTCCTGTGAACATGGGCCTTCATTGCGTTGAATTTTCTTGAAATATTCCCAGTTAGGTTGTTCGTAAATCCATTTTTGTTGTGCCTCATCAAAGTGTAAAGTTGGATCTGGAACTGTTAAACCTAACGATTGAATACGCGGAATGTACTTTGTTAAGAAACTTTGACGTAATTCTTCGTTTGATAACACGCGAATTTTGTATTTAATTGTTACATCCTGTTTGCTTGAGCCTGTTGTATCCTTTGTTTCTGGACCAAAGAAGAATAACAATGATTCCCACCAGCGATTTAATGCATCTTGCACTAGTTCACGTTGTTCAGGTGTTCCTTCTGCTAACGCCATTATGATGGCTTCACCATGCTGTGCGTGGAACACTTCTTCTGCACAAATTCGTTGTAAAGCACGTGCATATGGTCCGTAAGAAGCACCTAACATATTTGTTTGTGAGATGATAGCTGAACCATCTACAAGCCATCCGATTAATCCTGCATCACCCCAGGATTTTGTTTCCATATGGAATACATTATGAAATTTAAGACGGCCCTCGAATAAATCAATCATCAAATCGCCACGGTTTTTCCCATATGGTTTTAGTAAGTCTTCTGCTACGCGCAATAATAATTGGCCATGACCCATTTCATCTTGTACTTTTGCCATAATACCTAGCTTTCGATATAAAGTAGGGGCTTTAGGAACCCACTCTTTTTCAGGAAGAGCACCCATGATTTCACTGATACCATGCATAGAAATCAACTTGATTAACGCTAATCGGTATTCTTCTGGCATCCAATCATCTACTTCGATTTTGTCTCCTGCAGCAATACGTGCCTCAAACTGCTCTTGTAATTTTTGTTCAGATAATTGTGTTGCTACACTCATCGTAAAAGCCTCCTTATAACTAATTTTAATTACCCGTTCTTATTTCGTTATATTAAAAACCAAAAAAAATTATTCGTCTAGCAGTCTTTCAGAGTTACTTGCTACTTTAATGGATTCTGTAGGGCAACCTTCCATTGCATCCTCTAAATCATCATATAAATCTTCAGGTACTTCTTGACAGCCTTCGTTATCATCTAAAATAACATATGCAATACCCTCATCATTATAATCAAAGATTTCCGGAGCTGATGCACCGCAAGCGCCACATGCAATGCATGTAGTCTGATCTACTCTTGTGAATTTAGCCATACTTATTTGTTCCTTTCAAAAACCTTCTGCATCAGGTAAACTGTTTCTTCTTTTCTTCCATTAAACTCGTACTATGCAACGGCTGTACTTTAGATGTTGGGTCAATATAAACTTTCGCATTACTAATAGCTGTTGGTGCTTCCCCGAAACCACTGACAATTAACTTTACTTTTCCATCATACGTACAAATATCACCAGCAGCGTAAATGCCAGGGATGTTCGTTTCCATGCGAGAATTGACTACAATGGAGTTTTTGCTAATTTCTAAGCCCCAGTCTTTAACTGCACCTAATGATGAGACAAAGCCAAAGTTTACGATCACATCATCTACCCCATAGATTGGTTCTATTGTTTCATCTTTCGCATGTTTTAATTTGACATGAGTAATGATTTTTTCCCCAATTAGCTCTTCAGGGACATAAGGTGTAATCACTTCGACAGAAGATTTCATCAAATTTTCTATACTATGTTCATGTGCACGGAATTTGTCGCGTCTGTGTACGATTGTTACTTTTTTAGCGATTGGCTCTAGCATCATAGCCCAATCCACTGCAGAATCTCCACCTCCGAATACCATGACGTTACGATCTTTGAAAGCATTAAGATCATTGATGAAGTAATGTAAATTATGTTCTGCATACTTCTCTTCCCCGTCGAACTCAAGTGTACGAACTTTGAAAGCACCATTTCCTGCAGTGATAAGAATTGTACGAGAGTAATGAATTCCACTTGTCGTAACAAGTGTGAAAATACCATCTTCATCTTTTTCAATGGTTAGTACAGATTCTTTTGTACAGACATCAACTGGAAATGTATTCATTTGCTCTTTTAGGTTGTAGATAAGATCTTGAGCACGTATTTTAGGGAAACCAGCAATATCATAAATATATTTCTCTGGATAAAGCGCTGCTAGCTGGCCCCCCAATTGGGGGAGACTTTCAATAATTTTTACGCTCATGCCACGCATACCGCCATAAAAGGCGGCAAACATGCCAATAGGTCCTCCACCAATAATCGTCACATCTTTTATTTGTTCTTTTTCAATCATTGAATAACCTCCCGCCTCTCATTTCTCCGATCAATAACACGAATTGCCTTTCCTTCTGATCGAGGAATAGAACCGATGTTTTCAATCACAAGACTAACAGAAACTAAACACGCATTTTTTAAATCATGTTTGACTTTTCTTGATAACATTTGAATCAGCGGATGGTTTAAGTTTCCACCAATTTCTTTATATAATTTTGGTGTCAACTCCACATGTAGCTCTAGCTCATCCATATTCCCTTTCTTCAATATATGAATTTGATAGTGTGGGGCTAAACCTTCAACTTGTAGCAATTCACGCTCAATTTCTGACGGGAAAACATTCACTCCTCTAATAATCAACATGTCATCCGTTCGTCCTTTAACACGAGCCATGCGTATTGTTGTACGTCCACATTTACACTTTTCATGTGTAATTGAAGTAATATCACCAGTTCGATAGCGAATAATTGGTAGCGCTTCCTTTGTTAAGGTTGTAATAACCAGTTCACCATCTTTGCCAGCCTCTACAGGTTCTAATGTCTCAGGATCGATAATTTCCACAAAGAAGTGATCCTCTGCGATATGTAAGCCATTTTGACCTTCATAACATTCTATTGATACACCAGGCCCCATAACTTCACTTAAACCATAAATATCTAAAGCACGAATTTTTAATTTGTTCTCTATAGCACGGCGCATTTCCTCTGACCAAGGTTCTGCACCAAATATCCCGTACTCAATGCCATTTGTTTCTGGATCAATCCCCATTTCTTCCATCTTCTCAGCGATGGTCAAAATATAGGATGGTGTACCTGCAATGCCACGTGGTTTGAAGTCTTCAAGTAATGTAATTTGTCGTTCTGTATTGCCTCCTGAAATCGGTACAACTGCTGCGCCTAATGCTTCAGCCCCGTAGTGTAAACCAATTCCACCTGTAAATAGGCCGTATCCGTAAGCATTATGGAAAATATCTGATTTGCGTCCCCCTGCGGCAACAATAGCACGAGCTAAAAGTCCCGACCACATATCGATATCATTTTTTGTATAGCCGACAATTGTTGGTTTTCCACTAGTACCTGAGGAGCCGTGAATACGGACTACCTCATCCATAGGAACTGAGAAAAGTCCAAATGGATATTGTTCACGCAAATTTACTTTTTTTGTGAATGGTAATTTTCGGATATCCGCTAAACTTTGAATATCAGCAGGCGTTACTCCTAGCAGATCGAATTGTTCCTTGTAAAAAGATGTATTATTGTATACTCGTTCGACTGTTTTTTTTAAACGTGTCAGTTGAATCTTTTCCATTTCTCCCCTTGATGCTGTTTCAATTTCTGGATGATACATTCCCTAATCCCCCTTTTAGCTTTTACAGTTCATTACAATACAAAACTTTATATAACATTTTAATAACGACAGTATTTATACTGTAATCTATTTATAAGATAAACAAATTAATCTGAATTGTCAATATATTTTGTTTTATCTCTTTAAAGTTACTTATTTCTAATTTTCAAGCTATTTTCTTTTAGTTATGTTAATTATATTTCCAATAGTCCGTATAACAGTAATAGCATTCCTAAATAATTTTTACCGAAAATACATGCGGAAAATCAATATAATTCTACATAGCACACATATTACCTAATTCCTTATTTACTTTTTAAATAACCAATGTTAAATTGATTTTATATTTCACTTTTATTACAGTCGTTATTATTATGTATTAATATGTGCAATACAATCGTTGGGTACATTCTATTCAAATAAGGAATATATTTACAATTAAAAGGAGGGAATTTGTATTGACGTTATCTGAAACACAACAACACGAACAATATTACGACGACATTTTTGACGCTTTAAAAAACGAACCTTACGCTAATTATTTAGGGATGGAATTAATAGAATTGAAAGCAGGATTTGCGAAAGTGACACTTTCACCAGCTACTCATATGCTGAACACACATGGTACTGTACACGGGGGCATTATTTTTTCACTAGCTGATTATGCCTTTGCAGTGGCAAGTAATTCTTATGGAACAACTGCTGTTGGTGTGACAAATACGATTAACTACATGAGCGCGAGTTTTGCTGATCATAAACTAACAGCTATCGCTCAAGAAGTGAAAAAGACGCGCCGTTTAGCTTGGTATCGCATCGATGTATTAAGTAACGATGAATTATGCGCAACAATGGAAGCGATGGTTTATCGTAAAAATGAAAGTTTTATTGGATAAGAGTAATCAATTTCGCCTTGGCGTAATTGCGTCCGGATTTTGAATTGTGCCCGCACAATTCATTCCTTTGAAAATCCGTGACATCCGCCGGAGGCTGTATCTCCATTCAGTAGGTGTTTGGACAACTACTGAAAAGGAACCAAAACCGCATTCATCTCTCCACCTGTAGAGATGGGAGTCTTCTGCTGAATGAAGATAAAGTAATCAAAAGTGAAATGGCAATGCTGATGTGATTGAAGGAGCAATCTATCAAATATCCACCGGTTGCTTGTTATAGTAGATGTGTATGAAACCTTTTTGAGTGATGAATAGGTTTCATACACATCTTTTATTACGCTTAAATCCATCTCTAGTTTAGTGACAAGGAGGGATCTTGAAGTTGTTTTCTTATCCCTTTACTTTTGCTAGCGCAGTTGGTTTTTTCTGCGGTATACCAAAGTACGCCTCTTGTACTTTTGAATCATTTAATAACTCTTGGGCTGTACCTGAAATTGTCATTTGACCATGCGCTAATACACAGGCACGGTCAGCTACCTTTAAGGCCGCTTTTACGTTCTGTTCTACCAAAATAATCGTTGCACCTCGTTCATCACACAGTTTACGTAAAATATTCATGATATCTTTCACAATTAAAGGCGCGAGTCCTAATGAGGGCTCATCTAGCATTAATACTTTAGGATTGGCCATCAAACCTCTTCCAATAGCTACCATTTGTTGTTCCCCTCCTGAAAGTAAGCCACCAGGACGATTGAGCATTTGCTTTAAGCGTGGAAATAATTCTACGATTTCCTCGTAGTCACGATGAATCGTTTTCTTATCTTTCTTATAACGATGATAAGAACCAAGCATAAGATTGTCTTTTACAGATAACGAAGAAAAAATTTGTCTTCGTTCAGGTACTAAACAGATTCCTTTGGCAACTGTCCTTTGTACACCATCTCTAGTAATATCAAACCCCTTGTATTCGATTTTCCCCTCAGTTGGCGTATATACACCAGCTAGAGTACCAAGTAGCGTACTTTTCCCTGCACCATTTGATCCGACAATTGACAGTAATTCTCCTTCTAATAGCTCAAAATTTATACCTTCAAGGACGTGTAAATACCCATGGTGGGTATGTAGATTTTCGACTTTAAGCATACTCCACACCTTCTTCCTCATCATCGCCCAAGTATGCTGCCAGGACTTGTGGATTTTGATAAATCTCTTCAGGAGTGCCTTCTCCGATTTTGACACCATTATCCAAAACTACTAAACGATCTGAAATGGACATAACCGTTTCCATGTCGTGTTCAACAAATAAAAATGTCATACCATCCGCCCGCATTTTCAAAATTACGTCGACTAATTGTCTAGATTCTTCAGCGTTCAGACCTGCCATTGGCTCATCTAATAAAATTAGTTGTGGTTTTGAAATTGCTGCACGCGCAATTTCAAGCAGCCGCTGATTACCATAAGGCAATTTATCTGACATTTCATAGGCGAATTCGGCAATTCCTACGTCCTTTAAACATTGCAATGCCCTTTCCATTGTTTGAACTTCTTCATTGACGACAGCCGGTAATCGTAAACCTGCTGTTAAAATGTTTGTTTTCATCGTAATATGTGCCCCAGTCATCACATTTTCGATGACGGTCATATTATCAAAGACTTCTAAGTTTTGAAATGTTCTTGTCACACCAGCTTGTGCAATTTGATATGGCTTTTTACGTGTTAATCGCTTACCTTGGAAGTACACATTTCCAGATGAACTGGGCAATACTCCAGTAATCATATTGAAAAGTGTTGTTTTACCAGCTCCATTAGGACCTATAACAGCGAAAATTTCACCTTTTTTAATTGTGAAGGATACATTGTCTACAGCAACAACACCGCCAAAAATCTTTGTTAAGTTTTCTACGCTTAATATAAGTTCTTTGTTAGTCATTAGTTTTCCCTCCTGTTGCTTGGGTATTGATAGTTAAAGTCATGTGAGTAGTGTTACCCTTCTTTTTAAATTTGGAGAAAATTTTCTCGAATTGTGGTACTAAACCATTCGGCATATAAATTAATGTTAAAACAAGTAATAAACCGAAGAATACGATTTCAAATTCTCCCCCAACATTCGGTAAAATCAATGGTACATAGTGCTTTAATATTTCTCCTAGTAAAACATACGTTGCAGAGCCAATAATGGCACCCCAAATATTACTTAGTCCCCCGATAATGACCATTATTAAAAAATAAATCGACGTATTTGCTGTAAACAAATCTGGATTAATAAATGATACATAATGGGCTAATAAGGAGCCAGAGATAGATGTGAAAATAGCACTCGTCATGAAGATTTGTAGTTTATATTTCATTAAATTAACACCAACTGCATCTGCTGCAATTTCACTTCCCTCAATGGAACGTAAACCACGGCCAATACGTGAGTGAATAATGTTACGTGCAATAAACAGTGCAACAAAAACAAATACCCAAATAAGATAGAAGTAACTACGATCTGTGACGAATTCAAAGCCAAATAAGCTAATAGACGGAATACCAAAAAAGCCGTTTGAGCCTCCAGTAATCTGTGTTAACTCCTTGAATGCGGTATAGACAATAATACCAAACCCTAATGTTGCTAATGCTAAATAATAGCCCTTCAATTTAAATGTTGGAATACCAATTAGTAAAGCAACAAGCGCAGAAATTAGTGCACCTACAATAATTGCTAACCAAGGAGATAAACCATGTGTACCTGTCATAAAAGCGGATGTGTAGGCACCGATTCCATAAAAGGCTGCGTGACCTAAAGAAATTTGTCCTGCGTATCCCGTTAGCATTGTTAACCCGATACATACTAATGCATAAAATCCAATCATTGTAAAAATGGCAAGTGTATAAGTAGATCCCACAAGCGGGATACAAAATAGCAGTGCAAAGAAAATACAAGGTCCAACCAAGCTGTTATTATAAATTAGTTTTAAATTTTTTTTTGTCATAGCTTTTGTACCCCTTATACGCGTTTTCCTGAAGCTTTAGCAAATAGACCTTCAGGTTTTACAAATAAAATTAACAGCAATAAAGAGAAACTCACTACATCTTTTAAACCCGAAGACCACAATCCTTCTGTAAATGCTTCAATAATTCCGATTAAAAAGGCACCTGCAATTGCAGCTGGGGCATTTGTCAATCCACCTACAACCGCTGCTACAAATGCTTTTATGCCAAGCATCATTCCCATATCATAGGATGCACCGGATATTGGAGCGATTACTGTACCCGCTAAGGCTCCTACTGCAGCACTTACAACAACCGCAAGTAATGACATTTTATTTGGGTTTATTCCCATTAAACGAGCAGCAAAAGGATTGACCACACAAGCTGTTAATGATTTTCCTGTAAATGTGTAGTTAAAAAAGTACATCATGACGATTAAAATTATGATAGAAAGACCAATTGCCCAGAGGTTTTGCGGAAGTAATACGGCATCTAAAAATTGAATTGGTGTATTATCCATAAATGGCGGTAATGTTTGGGCTTGTGTCCCCCAAATTAAAATCGCAATCCCACGGAATGCTATCGAAACCCCAATTGTAATGATAATTAGTGTTGTCATGGATGATTTACGAGCGGTATGAATGGCTGTTCGTTCAAATATTCCGCCAATAGCCGCTACAATGGCGATACTTAAAATAATGGCTAACCATAAGGGTAGATTTGCTTTTACAAGTGAAATACTGATTAAAGCACCAAACATAGCAAATTCACCCTGTGCGAAGTTAAGAATACCTGTCACGTTATAGATAATAACGAATCCCACTGCAATCAGTGCATAAATTGCTCCTATTGTTAAACCTGAAAATAATAATTGCAACATTTGAGAAAATGTTTCCATGATATCATTCACTCCATTTCATTTCGATGTAACTAAATTGATAATGAATGAACAGTGATGGGGAGACACCACTGTTCATTGAATTTGTATTATTTTTATCAGTTTTCTAAAGTCCATTTTCCGTCTACAATACGTACCATTGCAAAACTATCTGGACTTAATCCCATATGGTTTTCAGCATTGATGTTAAATGTACCTGTTAGGCCTACAAATTCCCCCAGTTCTTGCTCAATGAAATCCCGAAGAGCGGCGCTATCAGTACCTTTCGCTTCAATTGCTTTTGTTGCAATAGTGAAAGCGTCTGCTGCATATGCACCGAACGTACTTGCCGATTTATTGTATTTTGCTGTGTAAGATTCGTTGTACGTTATTAATAGTTCTTTTTGTGGATTTGAATCTTCTAAGCTATTTGCAATTAATAATTTACCTGTTGGCAAAATTACATCATTCGCTGCTTCGCCTGCGACTTCAATAAATTGATTTGTTGCAATTCCATGACTTGCAAGCACAGGTATATCTAGCGCTAATTCACGAATGTTTTTAATAACAACCGCAGATTCCTGTACAGTTCCCCAAACGATAATTGCATCTGGATTTGCTTTTTTCACACGTGTTAATAATGGTTTTGCATCTGTGACTGTTGTTTCGAATTCATCTTCAATCACTGACTCTACACCGTATTTAGGGGCATGTTTAACGAATTCGTCATGACCACCTGTACCATAAGAATTCGCAACATTTAACCATGCTACTTTAGATAAGTTATGATCTTTTAAATATTGTAAAATACGTTCTACTGCTTGTTGGTCGTCTTGTGGCATCTTAAATACCCATTTACGTGCTTTGCCATCTTCACCTACATAAATTTGTTTACTTGCGGCAACCGAGATATAAGGTACTTGATTTTGTTCTGCTAAAGGCAACATAGCTAATGAGTTACCACTAGTTGTACCGCCTATTACAAGTGATACTTTGTCTTGAGTTAATGCTTTTTTCATTGCAAGAATTGCTTCATTTTGGTCTGATTTATCATCATAAGTTACTAATTCAATTTGTTGACCGTTAATTCCGCCTTCTGCATTTTTTTGATCTACTAACATTTTAAGTGTTTGCATTTCTGGTTCCCCAAGAGCGGCTGCTCCACCAGATGCTGAAAAAATCCCTGCAATTTTTATTGAATCCGCTGTTGCTCCTGTACCAGATTCTGAGCTAGAAGATCCTGCTGATGATGAATTGTTTTTTCCTGAATCAGATGATGAACCACACGCTATCAAAAATAACGCACTCATCAATAGGAAAAGTGATAGTAAAGTCTTTTTCATAAAATACTACACCCCTTAATTATTTTTATACCTATATAAACCGCATCCCCTATTAAAAATGACGGTATGTATAGCTCCTCATGAATAAAAAACATAACGAAAATTATTTAATTACATTTTTTTTGTAATACAAAGGTTTCTTAAGATAACAACTAATTTTATTTTCCAAGAAAAAAATCACACATTCTAGATTTTAATAACTATAAAGTAGAAAAAATCTGCTTTTATTAGTCCAAAGAATAACATGTATTGTAATAAATGATAAATACTAAAAATATACACATCAAATCATTATATATACGTTTTTTATATATTCGTTTTTATTTTGTTATATTTTTAATCAAAGTAAGTCATATAATTTGACGTATAAAATCCTTGCCACCTCTAGTAAAATTGCATTTTCTCGCAAATTTAAAGGAAAGAAACATATTAAATATAAAAAACGTTATATTCTAAAAAATCTGAAAATATGTTATTATACATAATAAATATACTTATTCGACAAAATACTGCATTTTAAGTATAAAGGTGGGAAATTTTATGGATCTTAGGCAATTAAATTACTTCATAACAATTGTCGAGGAAGGACAAATTACGAAAGCTGCAAAAAAACTTCATATGGCACAGCCTCCACTTAGCCAGCAGTTAAAAATGATGGAAGAAGAATTGAATTGTAAACTACTAGATCGAAATGGTAGGACACTTGATATGACGGGTCCCGGAAAAGTGTTATATGAAAAAGGGAAAACTTTATTATCTAATTTCGAGGATACTATTTCTGAAATAAAGGAAGTAGGAGAAGGCTTAAAAGGTGTTTTATCCATAGGCGCAGATCAAACTTGTTTATCCTATATACCTGAAAAAATCAAGATTATGCTCGACCGATACCCCGATTTATGCTTTAAAATTATCGAAGGTGATACATTATTCTTAACAGAGAGCCTTTTAAGTAAAGAAATCGACGTAGCTATTTTACAGCAGCCCATTGAAGATGAAAAATTTTTTTCGTTAGGCTTAGGTGTTGAGGAATTTGTACTTGCTACACCATCGAAATGGAATTTACAGAGCCCGATTCATATGGAAGATTTAAAGAATATACCATTTCTTTCTTTTTATCGTCATCATAACTGTAATACACTTCGTATTATTTTAGATGAATTTAAAACTCATGGATTTGAACCAAATATTATTTGTGAGTGTACTAATATTGCCATGGTCTCTTCCTTAATTAGAGAAGGAGTAGGTGTGACCATTTTGCCGAAAACAAGTCTAGATAAGTTTTCTATTGATGGCATTAAAATTATTGAATTCGCTAATTGTTACATCCAGTCAAAGGCGACGATAGTTTGGCCAAAAGAACGATATTTAGCAAAATATGCACTGAATTTTTTAGAATTGTTTACTGAAAATGGCAATTAATCAAATTTACCTATATAAAAAATGTGTTTCTAGGAACGTGATCTTTGCTTGCCCCGTATAACAGACCAAAACTCCATAGAATGAACATTTTAAAAAGGTGAGCAATTGTTTTGAAATTCCATTTGGGTAATAAATCTATTTTATATCTCATACTTATATTTACTCAGACATAACGATCTCTATAAAGCACCGCATGCGTCTCCATTAAAATATATTTACAAAGAAAAGCTACCATCGAATATCTCCAACGGTAGCTTATTTTTCTATTTACTTCTTTAATTCTCTGCACTTGCCGCTTCGACCCAGATTATTTTGGGGCTATTACTTCTTTCCCGCCCATATAAGGTCTTAATACCTCAGGAATTATTACGCTTCCATCAGCTTGCTGATAGTTTTCTAGGATAGCCGCTACTGTACGACCAATAGCAAGACCTGAGCCGTTTAATGTGTGCACATACTCTGGTTTTGCATTTGCTTCACGACGGAAGCGAATATTTGCACGACGTGCTTGGAAATCCTCGAAATTAGAGCAAGAAGAGATTTCACGATACATGTTTTGTGCTGGAATCCAAACCTCTAAATCATATTTTTTTGCTGCCGTAAAGCCTAAATCTGCTGTACACATCTTTAATTTACGGTAAGGTAGGCCAAGTAATTGTAGTACCTTTTCAGCATGACCAGTTAATAGCTCTAGCTGTTCATATGATTCCTCTGGCTTTACAAAGCGTACTAATTCTACTTTGTTAAATTGATGCTGGCGAATTAAACCACGTGTATCACGTCCCGCAGAGCCTGCCTCTGAACGGAAACATGCACTATATGCAGCAAAGCCCTGTGGTAATGCTTCTACAGATAAAATTTCATCACGATAGAAATTTGTTACAGGTACCTCTGCAGTTGGAATTAGGAAATAATCTGTTTCTTCTAATTTAAATACATCTTCTTCAAACTTCGGAAGCTGACCAGTACCTGTTAAGCTATCACGATTAACAATCACAGGTGGCAGCATTTCCTCATAACCATGCTCTTCTGCATGTAAATCCATCATAAATGTCATTAATGCACGTTCTAAGCGAGCTCCAAGACCACGATAGAATAAAAATCTGCTACCTGTCACTTTTGCTCCACGCTCGAAGTCTACAATTTTTAAATCTGTTGCAATATCCCAGTGTGCTTTAATATCAAAATCAAATGTCGGTACCTCACCCCAAGTATATTCCACAACGTTGTCATCCTCTGTTGTGCCCACTGGTACAGATTCATGCGGGATGTTTGGTAAACGCATCATCATATCTTTAAAACGGTCTTCTACATCATTTAATTGGACATCTAGCTCCTTAATTTCATCGCCAACCTGACGCATACGAGCAATTACTTCATCGGCGTTTTCTTTATTACGCTTCATCACAGAAATTTGTTCAGATACTTTATTACGCTCAGCTTTAAGCTCTTCTGTTTTTGCAATTAATTCACGACGTTTAGCATCTAATTCTTCAAAATCGTCTAAGTTTCCTAAATCCTCATTACGTGTTAATAGCATTTCTTTAACTTCAGCGAAATTATCGCGCACGCGTTTAATATCTAACATCGTTCATACCTCCAATAGATTCTAAATGATGGGAAATAATAAGTCAGGTGAACACAAAAAAGCCCTCATCCCATAAAAGGGACGAGAGCTACCCGCGTTGCCACCCTAATTGACTAGACACCATGTCTAATCCACTTATTTCATAACGGCATTTCAGCCGGCGACAGCCTACTTCATTAACTTCGACTGCGCAACTCCAGGACGGATTCACAAGTGTTTTTATCAGCTTCCACCAACCGCTGACTCTCTAAAAAAAACGATCCTGCTACTACTTCCCATCATCGTGTTCAGTTATTTAAATTTTATCCATACTGTACTATACGAAACGACATTTTGCAAGTCAAACCATAGACGATACAAAATATTTGAGAATACGTGTATCTGTTGTTAATTCAGGGTGAAAAGAACAGCCTAATAAATGATCATCCTGCGCCAAAACAATTTTCCCTTCATGCTCTGCTAGAACTTCAACACCTTCACCGACTGATACAATATGAGGTGCACGTATAAAAACAGCAGGAATTGAGTCACCTATTTTAGGTATATTAAGGTCTACTTCGAAGCTATCTACCTGACGCCCATAAGAATTTCTTGCTACTACTACATTCATAACCGCTAAATGCGGCTCATAATCCACTACTTCATTTGCCAATAAAATTAAGCCTGCGCATGTTCCAAACATTGGCAATCCAGTCTTTGCAAGTGTGCGAATTGGCTCTAACAGCTCGTATCGATTCAGCAACTTTCGCATTGTAGTACTCTCCCCACCAGGTAGCACAAGTCCATCTAGTTGCTGTAAGTTATTGTGCTGTTTTACCAAAACAACCTCACAGTCTAGTGACTCTAACATTTGCATATGCTCTCGTACCGCTCCTTGCAATGCTAATACACCAATTCGTTTCATGTTACCAGCCTCGCTCCTGCATACGCTCATTTTGACCAAGCTGTGCAATATCAATGCCTTTCATTGGAACCCCTAGCTCTTTTGATATTTCGGCTAAAAGCTTATAGTCCTTATAATGTGTCGTAGCCTCTACAATTGCCTTTGCAAACTTCTCTGGGTTTTCTGATTTAAAAATACCTGAACCAACGAACACCCCGTCAGCCCCAAGCTCCATCATTAAGGCTGCATCAGCAGGCGTAGCGACACCACCAGCTGCAAAATTCACCACTGGTAAACGCCCATTTCGTTTAATTTCTCTTAATAATTCAAACGGAGCTCCAAGTAATTTCGCCTCTGTCATTAGCTCATCCTCTGTCATACCGACCACCTTACGAACTTGCGCATTCACTTTACGAATATGGCGTACAGCCTCTACAATATTCCCTGTTCCTGGTTCACCCTTTGTTCGCAGCATTGAAGCTCCCTCACCAATGCGTCGAGCAGCTTCTCCTAAATCACGGCAGCCGCAAACAAATGGTACAGTGTAATCACTTTTTAATAAATGAAACTCTTCATCTGCAGGTGTCAATACTTCACTTTCATCAATATAATCAACACCCATTGCCTCTAAGATTCTTGCTTCGACTATATGCCCTATACGTGCCTTAGCCATCACAGGTATGGAGACAGCCCCCATAACCTCCTCAACAATTCTAGGATCAGCCATACGTGCAACGCCGCCCGCCTTACGAATATCTGATGGTACCCTTTCTAATGCCATGACAGCTACAGCTCCTGCTGCTTCAGCAATTTTTGCCTGCTCTGCATTTATTACGTCCATAATGACGCCACCCTTTTGCATTTCTGCCATTCCTCTTTTTACTAGCTCTGTGCCTGTTTGTTTCATGTTTCTAACCTCCATCTTTATGATGAAGTCTAGTATAATGGAAATTGACTATATCGAAATATCCAGTTTTATTAATATCTATAAGGTCAGGAGGAAACGTAAACGTGGACATGCTATTATTTCAGCTAGAAAAAGATGGCGGAAAACCGCTCTATGATCAGCTTTATAGCGGCATTAAAGAAGCTATCATTACAAAGAAAATTACAGTAGGAGAAAAATTACCATCAAAAAGAAAATTATCTGATTTCTTGAATATTTCTCAAACAACAATTGAAATTGCATATGCACAACTACTAGCTGAGGGCTATATAATGTCTAAAGCACGCGTTGGATATTTTGTAGAGGAGATTGACGAGCTTCCCTATATTCATCAAGACACGGTAGCTACCTTAAGTGATCTGCCTAGGAAAAAAACATTCAAAATAGATTTTAATCCTGCTTCTATCGATATTCATGCATTTCCCTTTCAAACATGGCGTAAATATGCAAAAGAGCTTTTTGATGATACTTCAAAGGAATTATTATTAACTGGGGAACCTCAGGGAGAGTTATCTTTACGTACTGAGATTGCTAATTATTTATATCAATCGCGTGGAGTTGTTTGTAGCCCTGAGCAAATAGTTGTGGGTTCAGGGACGGAGCAGCTACTTCCAATGATTTTACGCCTCTTTAGTGACGACACTTACTTTGCTCTTGAAAATCCCGGTTATCCAGCTGTGCATCGTATGTTTTCTCAGCATAAACGAAAGGTCTATCCAATAACTGTCGATGAAGAAGGCATCTTAATTCATGAACTCGAAAAAACGAGCGCTGACGTTGTGTATATCACACCATCCCATCAGTTTCCAACAGGTGCAGTATTGTCAGCTACAAGACGTGCACAGGCATTAAATTGGGCTGCACAGAGCACCTCTCGCTATATAATCGAGGATGATTATGATTCTGAATTTCGTTATACTGGAAAACCAATTCCTGCACTACATGCACTTGATCGAAACGATAAAGTCATTTATATGAGTACCTTTACAAAATCATTAATGCCATCCCTGCGTGTTGCTTATTTTGTTCTCCCACCAAAATTGCTCGCGACCTATAATGAAGTATTTAATTACTACTCATCAACAGTACCTAGATTCGATCAACATATTGTTGCTAATTTCATGCGTGACGGTCATTTTGCTAAACATTTAAATCGAATGAGAAAAATTTATCGTAAAAAACATGATAAGCTTACTTCTATTTTAGAAAACTATTCTAATCAAATTAAAATTACTGGGGAGCAAGCGGGAATGCATATATTATTAGAGGTACAGCATGCACTATCTGAAAAACATTTACAACAGCTCGCCTCTAATGCAGAGATTGGTATTTATCCATTATCGGACTACCGCCTAGATCGCACTGTAACATCGCAGGCTCAATTTTTACTAGGCTTTGGAGGTATACCTGTACATGAAATTGAACAATCCATTGAGAAACTTATGGATTGTTGGGATATAAAAAAGCACCAATCACCCTCACGTTAAAATGCGGGCTGATTGGTGTTTCTTTTCAATTAGGACTCAATTAATTGAATATTATAATGTTCAAACCATGTATGAATTTGCCCTAGATATGCCAAAAGTTGAGGCCCTGCCATTAATTGCCCGTACCAAGGAACTTTAAAAGAGCTACCACCAGAATCAATTAGCTCAATCAGCTTCTGCCTTTCAAATAACTCATGAAGAATCGAATTTTTATCCTTCATTATTTCTCCTAGCCATTTTTGAACACCCATCGTATAAAGCGGGTGATAGGTTTTAGGATACGGATTCTTTTTACGATACAATACTTCTTTGGGCAATAAGTGGTCCATCGCTTTTCGAAGTAATCCCTTTTCCATTCCGCCTAAATTTTTCATTTCCCAAGGAATATTCCATGTATATTCCACAAGACGATGATCAGCAAATGGAACTCGAACCTCAAGACTTGCTCCCATACTCATACGATCTTTTCGTTCTAACAACGTTTGCATAAACCACACCATATTTAAATAAAACATTTCACGATGCCTTGCTTCCTCTATACTTTCTCCTTCGAAATATGGTACTTCTGCAATTGTTTGTCTATAAACATGCTGTGCATATGATTCAACTGCTAATTTCTTACGCCATCGATCTTGTAGCATTGTTGTTCTTTCACCAAGTGAACGAATCCAAGGGAAACCTGTTGTCGTCTCAGTAAACCATGGATATCCACCAAAGATTTCATCTGCACATTCACCTGATAATGCAACTGTAAAGTCCTTTTTAATTTCTCGGCAAAACCATAATAGTGATGAATCTACATCTGCCATTCCTGGTGAATCTCTAACAAGCACAGACTCCACTAACAGATCAATTAATTGCTGTTGCGAGATTTCCTCAGCATGATGATCTGTTTTAAATGTATTTGTCATTTGTTCAATCCAATAAGTGTCTGTCGATGTTTGAAATGCATGTGGATTAAAAAAACGCTCATTATCCTCATAATCAATAGAGTACGTATGAAGCTTATCTTTCCCCTGTTGCTGAAATCTGTTGGATGCAATGCCTGTAATAATACTAGAATCTAAACCACCTGATAATAAGGTGCAAATTGGTACATCCGAAACAAGCTGTCGTTCAATTGCATCTGTCAGTAAAAAACGAACATGATCTACTGTCTCTTCTAATGACTCATCATGACGCTCGCTCTGCAAACGCCAATATTGCCAAATTCGTATACCTTCCCTTGAGAAACGCATTGCATATCCGGGACGCAATTCGTTAATATTTTGAAAAAGCGCCTTTCCAGGTGTTCTAGAAGGCCCTACAGCCATAATATTGGCTAATCCTTCTGTATTTACGGTTGCCTTCACCATAGGATGTGCTAACAATGCTTTCACCTCAGATGCAAAAAGCAAACCACCTTGTTGCTCTGTATAATACAAAGGTTTTACCCCAAGTCGGTCTCTACATAAAAATAGTGATTGTGATTGCTCATCCCACACCCCAAAAGCAAAAATACCATTTAAAAAATCTACACATTGCTCTTTCCATTCAATATAAGCTGTTAGCAAAATTTCCGTATCTGAATGTGTAGTAAACGTATATCCTCGATTTTGAAGCTCCTTTCGTAATTCCTCTGTATTATAAAGCTCGCCATTGTATGTAATGACATAATTTGAACCTTCATGAATTTTTATCATTGGTTGCTTGCCGCCGATTAAATCGATAACGGCTAACCGACGATGGCCAAATGCTATATGCTCATTACACCAAATATTTTCATCATCGGGACCACGCTTTTTTAAAGTTTGCGTCATCAACTTGATGATTTCTTCACTTATTCTTAAATCTTTTTGGAAGGTAGCCCATCCTGTAATTCCACACATTTAGCCACATCCTTTCGCCTATTAGCGTATGCAAAAATGCACTAAAATGTGAAAAAGAACACGTAATGATTTACGTGTTCTTGAATGATTGATTATTAAAATAAGCCACTAACAAAGTCGGAGATACCACCCCATAAGTTGCCAAAGAAGTTACCTATACCCTGGAAGAATAATGAGATGCCACTAGCACGCTCCACAGCCTCTGTAGTGACAACATCAGCTGTTAGTTCCTTACCATCAATGAAACCGTAATCGGTACCCTCTGAGCGTTCAATAACTACCTTTCCGACAACAGTATCCTTTTTAACCTCTGCTTCTACACTCTTTTTATCTAATACTAGTTTTGGTTTATATAAATCTTTATCTGATGACTTCATCATAAAAGATACAGATTCTTTTACAGCAATTGCTACTTTCTTTTCTTTACCTTTCGTAACTTTTACTGTTTTTTGATCTTTAAACGTATACTTCGCTGGAATAACTTCTTGTTTTGAGAATTGTGAAAAGCCATAGTTAAATAATTTAGCTGTTTCGTCGAATCGAGCTTTCTTTGATTCCTGCCCTTTTGCATCTACAGCCTTCATAACAACAGAAATTAAACGTGTACCATTACGCTCTGCAGTACCTGTAAAGCAATGTCCAGCAAAGTTTGTTGTACCAGTTTTTAATCCATCAACACCTTGATATTGTTGCGATAATCCAGGCAACATTAAGTTCCAGTTTCTCATTTCAATTCTATCATCTGTACCTTCACGGAACGTCTTTTCTGCAATTTTAGACGTTTCTAATACAGTTGGATGATCTTTAAGTAAATGATATGCTAATTTGGCTACAGATTTAGCAGGCATCACGTTTTCATCTGATGGTCCAGTGCTAGCTGGATGCATTCCAAATAAATCTGCATTGTTAAGTCCAGTAGAATTCACGAATTTATAGTCTTTAAGACCAAGCTCTTCAGCCTTTTTATTCATCAGTTTTAAAAACTCAGCTTCAGTACCAGCAATTGTTTCTGCAATACCTACTGTAGCAGCATTTGCTGAATAAATCGCCATTGCCTCATATAATTCACGAATTGTGTAAGTTCCATCCCTACGTAATGGTACATTACTTAACGCACGGTTTTGTGACATACGATACGTATAATCAGTTACATGATATTCCTGATCCCACTTAACTGTACCTGCATCAATTGCGTCCAATAACAGGTATTCTGTCATCATTTTTGTCATACTTGCAATACCTAGTGAAGTATCTGCATTTTGTTCATATAAAATTTTTCCTGAATCTGCGTCAATTAAAATCGCAGCATCCACGTGTAGTCCTAAATCTGTTTCTGCTTTTGCCTTCACAGGAATACCTGCAAACACACTAAATAACAAAACAGGGATTAGGAGCAAGCGAATGACAGTATTCATTGTCTTTTTCACCTTTAAAACCCTCCAAAAAAAATAATCTTGTCCACGACATTTTATCACAGATAGTAACTTACGTGGGTACTTCTCTAACATAAAAAAAGCTCTCGCGCCATCTTTGTAGACGATTCGAGAGCATAAAAGTTGCTAGTAATATATTACATCGAATAATTCGGTGATTCTTTTGTGATTTGTACATCATGTGGATGCGACTCACGTAAACCTGCACCTGTCATTCGAATGAATTGAGCATTTTCTCGTAAGAACTCTAGGCTTGGTGATCCACAATAGCCCATACCTGCTCGAATACCACCGATAAGTTGATAAATTGTATCTGCTAGAGGTCCTTTATAAGGAAGTCGACCTTCAATTCCTTCTGGTACTAATTTTTTCGCATCTTCTTGGAAATAACGATCCTTAGATCCTTTTTCCATAGCTCCAATTGAACCCATACCACGGTAAACTTTGAAGCGACGTCCTTGGAAGATTTCTGTTTCACCAGGAGATTCTGAAGTACCTGCTAGAAGTGAACCAAGCATTACAACATTACCACCCGCTGCAAGAGCCTTTACGATGTCTCCAGAGTATTTAATACCTCCATCGGCAATAATTGTTCTGCCAACCTCACGAGCCACTGTAGCGCAATCGTAAACAGCTGTAATTTGAGGTACACCTACACCAGCTACAACACGAGTAGTACAAATAGAGCCTGGACCAATACCAACCTTAACTACATCCGCACCAGCTTCAAATAATGCACGTGCACCTTCACCTGTCGCTACGTTACCAGCGATAATCTCTAGCTCCGGATATGCTTCACGGATTGAACGAATTGTTTGTAATACGCCCTCAGAATGCCCATGAGCTGTATCAATTACTACGATGTCAACTTGAGCCTCTACAAGCTTCTCGATACGTACCATCGTATCTTTTGAGACACCAACTGCAGCACCTACTAATAAGCGACCATGTATGTCTTTTGCAGCGTTAGGGAATTCAATTACTTTTTCGATATCCTTAATCGTAATTAACCCTGTTAATTTACCTTCTTCATCTACAATTGGTAGCTTTTCGATCTTATATTGCTGAAGAATTTTTTCAGCATCCTCTAAAGTCGTTCCAACAGGAGCTGTAATTAAATCTTCTTTTGTCATAACATCTTCGATTTTTAATGAATAGTCAGAGATAAAACGTAAGTCTCGGTTTGTAATTATTCCTACTAATTTTTGATTTTCCATACTATCAACAATCGGTACACCAGAAATTCGGTATTTGCCCATTAAGTGCTCAGCATCGAAAACTTGGTGAGTCGGAGTTAAGAAGAATGGGTTTGTAATAACACCATTTTCAGAACGTTTTACTTTTTCTACTTGTTCAGCTTGCTCATCAATTCCCATGTTTTTATGGATAATACCGATACCACCTTGACGTGCCATAGCAATTGCCATTTTAGACTCTGTAACTGTATCCATGCCAGCACTAACCATTGGAATGTTTAATTTAATTTTTGGTGTTAGTTGAACTGATAAATCAACATCTTTCGGTAATACTTCGGAATGAGCTGGTACTAATAATACATCATCAAAAGTTAAACCTTCTTTGGCAAATTTAGTTTCCCACATTTTCGTAACGTCCTCCTATAGTTAAAAGAATATTAATTGTAAGATTAACAACGTGCCAAGCTACTGTCAAGAAACTTATAAAAGAAAGACAATTCAGATTTTTAAAGGCGGTAAATTTAGCAACAAATTTACTCTTAGCTCTTCAAATAAATGATGATGGTAAGTTCTAATCTTTAAATTCTTCTACTTCATTTAGTATTTAATTACTACCTTGTACTCTGCTATATTTAGTATTTTGAACAATTTTTTTGAAAAAGTTGATAGATTGGAAAAGATTTTTCCATTAAAAACAAAAAAACAGCCAACACACAGTTGACTGTCTTTGCCTAGCAATGTCCTACTCTCACAGGGGGAAGCCCCCAACTACCATCGGCGCTAAAGAGCTTAACTTCCGTGTT
>NZ_JBYTBB010000038.1:0-53053 GCF_058788755.1 Lysinibacillus sp. FW301-JW8 | reverse complement strand
TGGTTAATACGTAAGCCTACATCACGTGAACCTGTGAAGCTGATGAAGCGTGTTTTTGGATGATCTACTAAGTAGTCACCCACTTCAGCACCAGAACCTGGTACAAAGTTCACCGCACCTGCCGGAAGACCAGCTTCTTCTAATACTTCAATAAATTTATAAGCTACAACAGGTGTTGTTGAAGCTGGTTTTAATAACACTGTGTTCCCTGTTACTAAAGCTGCTACTGTTGTACCCGCCATGATCGCAAATGGGAAGTTCCAAGGAGAAATAACAATACCGATACCTAGTGGGATATAGTCATAACGGTTGTACTCACCTGGACGGCTTTCTACTGGCTGACCGTTTTTAATACGCAGCATTTGGCGACCATAATATTCTAGGAAGTCGATTGCTTCTGCTGTATCTGCATCTGCCTCTGCCCATGGTTTCCCAGCTTCTTTTGTTAAAAGTGCAGAGAATTCATGTTTACGACGACGAATAATCGCTGCTGCTTTGAAAAGTACATCTGCACGAATGGCTGGATCTACTTTTTTCCATGTTTTAAATGTTTCATCTGCTGCTTGCATCGCTTTTTCAGCTAAGTCCTTGCTCGCTTTTGACACGCGACCAATCACTTCTGTTTTCTTAGCAGGGTTATACGAAACGATTTTATCTTCTGTCGTAATACGTTCGCCACCAATAATAAGTGGATAGTCTTGACCTAAATAGCTTTCAACTTTATTTAAAGCCTCTACGTAAGCGTTGTAGTTTGCCTCTTGTGAAAAATCTGTGAACGGTTCGTGTTTGTATGGAATCATGTCATTTTCCTCCCATGGATAGAAGGTGCCAAATGATTATGCACCTTTTAAGATTGTGATAATTATATAATGCAATATTATTTGGCATTAATCAACTCAAATATTAAAACTTTTTTAATTTTTGCATCTGTTTTTCGTATTGGTGTTAGAATAGGCTTAAGGGAATACAGGAGGACAAGATGGATAATAATGTACTACAAAGTATTTATAAATACGTTATTGAAAAAGGCGATATGGGCGTTTGCGTTATCGATACGGAAGGCAAACTGCTCATATACAATAAAAAGATGAGGGAATTAGAAGGCGTGAACGAAGATGAGTTCGAGGAGAGGCGAGCCTTAGAGATTATTGATTTCGAAATTGAAAAAAGTGATATATATAAGGTTTTAAGTTCTGAAACGCCAGTGCTCAATGTGAAAAAAACGTATTGGAATAAAAAAAATCAAGAAGTAACCTACATAAGCAATATTTATCCGTTGCACTATGAGGGTGTTTTAGTAGGGGCTGTAGAATTTGCTCGTGATATTACACAGCTTGAATACATGATGTACCAGCCATTAAGAAGATATGGTGCACCATTGACATTTGATATTATTACGGCTGTATCGACAGTCATGAGGGATGTCATTGAAAAAGCAAAAATTGTTGCACTAAGTAGAATGCCTGTTGTATTGATTGGGGAGTCAGGTACTGGTATCGATATGGTGGCTGAAGGTATTCATCATGATCTAAAGGTGCAAAATGATATGTTTATTGCTCTAATTTGCCGTCGAGATGAGAAAACGGTGTTAAAGCAATTTGAAAAATATATTGTTGAAAAGGAAAAAATTACTTTCTTTGCTGAGCGTATTGAATACTTATCGCAAGAAGCTCAAGAAATGATTGTTGAGCTTTTCAACAATCATCCAAATCATCAGCATGTTTTAATTGCTAGTGTAGGTAAAGATCCAATTGATTTAATTCAAAAGCATGAACTATCCAAAAAGCTCTATCGACTATTTTCAGGTATCACGATTTACGTGCCACCTTTGCGAGAAAGAAAAGAAGATATAATGCCATTTATTGATGATTATTTTAAAAGGCATCGTGATAGCTTTGGTTCATCTATCCAAGGGCTTTCAGATGAGGTGCAAGAGACCTTTCTAAAATATGACTGGCCAGGTAATTTAAAGGAGTTAGAAGTACTATTGGATGAAATCACCTCGCTTATTACGAATGAAACCATTGTCGAACCACATATGCTACCTGTCCATTTTAAATGGAAAATTCAGAGCACATGTGAAGAAATCGAAAAGGAATCTTCCACGAGTGATTTATTTGTTATTAAAAATCAGCAGGACATAAGACCACTGGACGTCTATATGAAAGAGGTAGAGGAATATTATATTTCGAAGGCGTTAGACTTTCATCAAGGTAATATTTCCAAAACGGCTGCTGCTTTAGGGATACGTCGACAAAGCTTACAATACCGTGTGAAAAACTATAAGCTTAATAAAAAAGGCGAAAACATTGATTAACGATGTTTTCGCTTTTTTGATTGATGGATAGTTTGCTGAATTATTTTCTTTTTTTAGAAAGGCGTCCAAGGGCAAATGCTGCTGCACCTATGCCAATAGCAAGGTTTGTATTTTTATTAAACACTTGTTTTGTAACAAGCGCTACATTTTGAGGGCGTTCTGCTAAACGGCGCATAAAGTATCCATACCAATCGTTACCAAATGGTAGATATGTGCAGAAATTATAGCCTTCTCGTGCCAGATCTAATTGCATTTCTTTACGGAAACCGTAGAGCATTTGGAATTCAAACTTGTCATTCGAAATATTATGTTGTTTAACAAATTGTTTTACATGGTTGATTACATTATGATCATGTGTAGCGATAGATGTAAACTTACCATGCAATAAATGATATTCAATTAGTTTCAGGTAGTTACGGTCGATATCACCTTTTGATTGATATGCTACATTTTCTGGCTCTTTGTAGGCACCTTTTACAATACGTAAACGGAAGTTTTTATATTTTTCAATATTTTCCTCTGACTCAAAGAAGTAAGCTTGAATAACTGTACCAACGTTATCAAATTCTTTGTGTAGCTCCTCAAGTAATTCAAATGAGCTGTGTAAACGCTCGTAGTTTTCCATATCGAAATTCACGAAAATATTATATTGATGGGCAAGTTCCACGATTTCTTTTAAATTTTCGAAGCAAAATGCATAATCAATATCTAAACCTAGTTGTGAAGGCTTAAGTGAAATATGTGCATCTAACTGTTCATCATGGATAGCTTGTACTACTGCTAAAATATTATTTTTCGCAGCCGTTGCCTCTGATTTTTCGTATACGAATTCACCAAGATTATCAACTGTACAAGAAATATTAGCTTTATTTAATTCTTTGATTGATTGCACAACTTCAGGAAGACTTGTGCCAGCAACAACGCTCTGGGCTCCCATTTTTAGTCCATATTTTTGTGCAGCGCTATTTAATAATTTGTTTTCTGATAAGTAAATAAAAAAGTCACGTAATACCATAAAGTTACCTCCAAAGTTGAAAATTTTAAATTCTTGGCGATTATAACACTTTTTTTAAAAAGTAAAACTATTAGATTTTTAGTAAAAAATTTTTTAAAAGGGTTGTGGGATATTGTGTTTACTGACTTTTTTGAGATATAAAAAAGGAAAAAATATTTTTTTCTGAAAAAAAGACTTTTCAAAAAGGATTTTTTCTTTTATTTTGGATTATAACTATGCTTTTTTAGGCGGGTATTAGATGAAAAGGGTAGTTAATAATGCTTTATGTTATATTGAAATATTATTTTTGACTAGAAAAAAATCGATGAAACGACCTTAAACGTTTCATCGATTATAAAAAATACCATTATTCATTCCAACCCTTGCAAACATCTATCCATTCTTGGTAAGGTGTGTAGGTTTCAAGTTCAGAAATCGTAAGCTCAATGGCAGAATTACTACTACCACATGCAGGAAAAACCGTTGTAAAACGTTTAAGTGATTCATCTAAATAAATAGCGACACCATCATTCACACCAAAAGGACAAACACCGCCAACTTCATGTCCAATTTTTTCACTTACCTCATCTTTTGCCAGCATTTTTGCCTTGGTTCCAAAGATGGCTTTAAATTTAGCGTTGTCAATTTTTGCATCCCCCGCTGCAACGATTAATACCGCACCATCGTTCACAAGAAACGATAAAGACTTGGCAATGCGTTCAGGCTCACAACCAAGTGCCTGTGCTGCTAATTCCACCGTTGCAGAGCTTTCGTCTAGCTCCAATATTTTGTGTTCCACATTCCATTGTGATAAATGTTTCTTTACCTTTTCAATTGCCATATGTACTTACCTCCTTGCCATAGTAAGCTTTATTTTAACATAATTTTCAGAATAAATAGTTGTTTATCACTCATAAATGACCTATTATAATTATATGTAGTGTAAAATTACACTTTTCGGAGGTGGGAGAATGCTTTTGAAATTACTACAAACGCTTTTTGTACTAATAGGATTGTTATTTTTTTCAGGGATATTCGGACTATATGTATTGTTAATGGGGGGAATACATTTTAGAGGATTACTCGTTACCGTTCCACTGTGTTTATTTGTTTTATTTACTTGTTTAATTTTTAATTGGTTGTCAACAAAGAAGCGCAAGATTTGGCTGGCTGGAATAATGGGAATTTCACTGTGCCTTGCCTTAGTTGAGCCTGTTCAACATTACTACAAAATGAGTATCCCGACAGTTGATGCTGAAATCGATGTATCAGCCTATCAACCATTTACTGAGCATAATCAAGTTATTAAGCTAGATACAGGGGCTTCATTCCAGCTTGATGAATCATTGCCACGCTTAGATGGGGCGACAGCAATGTATCCACTGTATGCCGCCTTTGTAGAAGCGACATATCCAAAGAGTGATTATCCTTATTACGATAGCAGAGTAATGGTAAGCCGTACACCCGAAGCGTATCAAAATTTAATCTCTGGAGATGTTGATCTAATTTTTGTAGCAGCACCATCAGAATCTCAAAAGAGACAGGCTGAGCTGCAAGGTCTTACTTTTAATATGATTCCCATTGGACGAGAGGCGTTTGTCTTTTTCGTCAATCATAAGAACAGCGTAGAAAACTTAACACTAGGGCAAGTTCAGCAAATATATGCTGGCAACATTACGAATTGGCAGGAAGTTGGTGGTAATAATGATGTGATTCGTGCATTTCAACGTCCAGCTGATAGTGGAAGTCAAACAGCACTGGAAAAAATTATGGGAGATACACCTATTATGGAAGCGCCCGCTGAAAATGTTGCAACAGGCATGGGGGGCATTATTCATGAGGTGTCACAATACCGTAATTATAAAAATGCTATTGGCTACACGTTTAGATTTTATTCCACAGAAATGGTCAATAACAAAGACATTAAATTATTGTCCATTGATGGCGTTGCGCCTACAAAGGAAAATATTCGTAATGGCACATACCCACTTGTATCTGAATTTTATGCTGTTACAGCAGGTACCGATAATCCGAATGTAAAGAAATTTATTGACTGGATTGTATCAGAGGAGGGGCAAGCAATTGTCAAAAAAGTTGGCTATGTTCCAGTGGAAAATGACTAAATAGTTTGTTATACTAGTGGCATAATCATATATGATAGTTTTCTAGGGTTCCGTAGCAATTGCTAGTCTGGTCCGAGAGAAAACCACAAATTGTTTTGTGACACGGAAGGATAAAAGCCTGGGAGATACTGTTTACGACAGTGTTCTTCAGGCTTTTTTTGTTTGGCTAAAATAAGGTTATGCTGGTAGTGCAGGGAGTTTGAAATGTGTGCTGATTCGAGCGACGTCTATTTGAGTTGAGAGAAGAATGCTCCGCTCGGGGAGAGGATTGCTTAGAAAGATGTGAGAAGGGCTTGGCTTTGGAAGAAAAGCGCTCCGGTAGATGTGAAAAGTGCTCGGCTTGAGGATAAAAGCGCTCCGGTGGATGTGAAAAGTGCCCGGCTTGAGGATAAAAGCACTCCGGTAGATGGAAAACTGTTCGGCTTGAGGATAAAAGCGCTCCGGTAGATGTGAAAACTGCTCGGCTTGGAGAGAAAAACGCTCCGGTAGATGTGAAAACCGCTCAGCTTGGAATAAAAAGCTCCACTCAGAGAAAAAACTCGCAGATGTAAATTTCATTCAGCAAGAAATAAAGCTAAATGACCTTAGTATAGTCGTTGGTCCGTGTCTAGCAATAAAATGGAGGAATTCACTATGAATAAACAATGGGCAAGTGTTATTATCGCTGCTTTTTTTGAGGTCGGTTGGGTCATAGGCTTGAAGCATGCGGGAAATAGTATTGAATGGATCGGTACAGCTATTGCTATCTTTGTGAGCTTTTATTTATTAATTAAAGCCGGGGAGAGTCTTCCTGTCGGAACTGTTTATGCGGTATTTGTCGGCTTAGGTACAGCGGGAACGGTGTGTGCGGATAGCTTGCTATTTGGAGAGCCATGGAAAATAGCTAAAATTTTATGTATTGTGGTGTTACTTGCAGGGGTTGTGGGCTTAAAGCTGGTGACTGGGGAGCCGAAAGATAAAGAGGTGAGTGAATAATGGCATGGATAGCATTGGTGATTGCAGGGCTCTGTGAGATGATGGGTGTTTATATGATTAGCAAATATAATGATACCAAGAGCATTAAAAATTTGGCACTATTGATTTTTGCATTTACTTTAAGCTTTGCTGGCCTAGCATATGCTATGGAAACTTTACCGATGGGCACAGCCTACGCCATTTGGACAGGTATTGGAGCCGCGGGTGGAGCACTGCTAGGTATGTTGTTCTTCAATGAATCTAGGGATTGGAGACGTATTCTTTGTATTGCGTTGGTACTAGGAGCAGCAATTTCCTTGAAATTACTATCGTAAAAAAATAATAGAGAGCACTGAAAATGTTGATTCGCCACAAAAAATGTTTTTCAGTGCCCTCATTTCATAAGTCCCTTTTGGAGTAAAATCACATGAAATTGAAAAGGCAGAAACGTTGTTAAATCAACGTTTCTGCCTTTCACAATTTATTCACTCGGGTTAAAAAGCCCTTTATTTTTTTACATCCTTTGTCCATTCAGCTACTGTATCAGCATTTTTTTCTATCCAGTCTTTAGCGGCATCTTTTGGATCTTTGCCATCCATAATTTCAAGCATTACACTTTCTAAATCTTCTGATGTCCAATGGAAATTATCTAGGACAGAATAGACATCTGGTTGATCCTCTTTTAAGCCTTTGCGAACGAATGTATTAATTGTTTCTTCTCCACCATAAACACCCTTTGGATCTTCTAAATATTTTAGATCATATTTGGCGAATTTCCAGTGTGGAGACCAGCCTGTTACGATAATTTCTTCCTTATTTTTAAGGGCTTTCGCAAGGGAAGTTGTCATGGCACCAGATGAAGAGGTTACTAGATTCCAATCTGATAAGTTATCGTATTCCTCTAACGCCTTTTCAGTAGCAGCAGTGATTCCTGCACCAGGCTCTATACCTGTTATTGTATGATCAGCCTCATTTGCTAAATCCTCAATTGAGTTTACTTTCATATAGCTTGGTACTACTAAACCAATTTTTGCACCAGCCAGGTTTTCACCTAGCTCATCTAAATCAGCCTTATATTTGTCGTACTGAGAGGCATGCGTATGGGGTAGCCAAGCAGCCACCATTCCATCTGCCTCACCTTTTGAAACAGCCTCCCACATGATGGCATTATCAAGCGGTGTTAATGTTACATTATACCCTAAGTCCTCTAGCACCTGACCAACGACATTAGTGGAAGCAATTTCTGTATCCCATTCCACATAGGCAAGGTTGACATCCTTTGAGTCTCCACTGCTCTTGTTAGAATCATCGCCACTACATGCGGCAAGCATAAAGCCAAGACCTAAAGCCATCCCTAATTTAGATAAAGTTCTCAATTTCATCGAATCTTCCTTTCTCATTTATAAATTTGAAAAAAACGCATCATAGTTGCTATGGTTTTTCTAAGCTGCTTTCTTTTTATTAAAGCTTTGTGTTAAACGATCAATAATAATCGCGAAGATTACTAAACTTAAACCTGCCACAAATCCATTACCGACTTGTGTACGTTGCAATGCAGTTAATACTTCACGGCCAAGTCCAGGAGCACCAATCATTGAGGCAACGACCACCATTGATAGTGAAAGCATAACGGTTTGGTTAATACCTGCCATGATGGTTGATTTAGCGAGTGGAATCTCCACTTTAAATAATTTTTGGCTTGCCGTACTGCCGTAGGAATCAGCAGCTTCCACTAATTCTTTTGGAACCTGACGAATACCGAGATTCGTCATACGTACTGTTGGAGGTAATGCAAAAATAACCGATGCAAAGACACCAGGTACAATTCCAATGCCAAAGAAGGCAACTGCCGGAATCAAGTATACGAAGCCAGGCATTGTTTGCATGAAATCGAGTATAGGCTTAATAATATTTTCTGCTACATTAGACTTGGACATAAGGATGCCAAGTGGAATTCCAAAAATGATTGAAATAATACTTGAGAAAAGTACAAGTGTGGTTGTTTCCATCAGATGTGACCATAAGCCTTGGTTATAAATAAATAGCAGACCTATGAATGAAAATGCAGCGAGCCCAAACTTTTTGCCTGTGATGAAAAAGGCAAAAATGACGACAAGTACTATAAGAATAATGGCAGGAATGTTTATTAATAAATCAGTGACCTGATTCATGAGTAGTTTTCCAGATTTCTGAATAGCGTTAAACAACACTGAAAAATTACTCGTCAACCAGTCCATAGCTGATTCTACCCATGGAGCAAGCGGGATTTTTGGAATATTGTCTAAAAAATTATTCATGTGTTACAGCCTCCTCATCGCTAGTTGATAATGCTTCGATGACAACGCCACGAATGAGAACTCCAAGTAAGCGCTCATCTTTTACAACTGCAATAGGAGTAGGAGAATTATGAATCAAACCTAAAATATCCTGTAATAGCATATCTGGTGGAACGGTTAACACCTCTGATTGAACAATGGAATGCACGGTTTGTTCATGCTTTTTAGCAGCTGCCAGGGCGTCATCAGCCGTAATAAAGCCTTTTAAATGACGGTTTTTGTCAACCGCCATTAGCAAACTAACAGCCTCTTGGCGCATTCTCTTAAGGGCTACGGCAGGACCATCTAAGTCAACATTGACATATACAGGGCGTACCATAACATTTTCGGCAGTTAATACTTTAGAACGATCAACATCTTCCACGAAGGTTTTTACATAATCATTTGCTGGGTTTGTTAAAATTTCTTCTCCCGTGCCAATTTGAATAATGGAGCCATCCTTCATAATGGCAATACGATCTCCAATACGCAATGCTTCATTCAAATCGTGGGTGATAAATATAATGGTTTTCTTCAATGTTCGTTGTAAATCGAGTAATTCATCTTGCATTTCTTTCCGAATTAATGGATCAAGTGCTGAAAAAGCTTCATCCATTAGTAATATTTCAGGATCATTGGCAAGTGCCCGTGCTAATCCAACACGTTGTTGCATACCGCCTGATAGTTGATTCGGAAATTGGTCTTTATATGCGAGTAAGCCAGCATTTGCGAGTGCCTGTTCCGCTTTTGCTTGACGTTCTTCCTTTGAAATGCCTCTAATTTCAAGGCCGTATTCGGTATTTTGAAGAAGTGTACGATGGGGGAATAAACCGAAGTTTTGAAAAACCATACTCATTTTGTTCCTTCTGACATTTCGTAAACTTTCTTTACCCATTGACGAAATATTTTCTCCATCGATATAAATGTTTCCACTGGTAGGTTCAATCAGTCGGTTTAAAAGCCGGATAAGTGTTGACTTTCCACTCCCTGATAATCCCATGATTACGAAGATTTCACCCTCATTTACTGTAAAACTTGCATCATAGACACCAACAGTTGCACCTGTTTCTTTTAAGATATCAGTCTTGCTTTTTTGTTGCTTGACGAGTTCTAATGCTTGAGGAATATGTTTCCCAAATACTTTTGAAACATGTTCCACTTTTATTTTTTCCATAGAACCACTCCTTTCGAAGAATAATTTAGCCTTGGCGTAAATGTGCTGTTGCACAAATAAATATTTCGTCCGGTTTTGAATAGTGTCTGCATCTTTCTTTATTCTCAAATTCCGTGACATTTGCCAGAGACTATATCTTCACATCTGCATCTCATCACCTATAGAGGTGGGAGTATTCTATAGCCGACATTCCATTTTCGCTACAAACATTTGCTGCATGAAGATAAACACTATTTGAGGGTAATGATACCCAATAATAAACAAGTAACAACTTAAGACTAGCAAAGAGTTGTTACTTTTGTCAAATCGGCAAATAAGAAAAAATCCGCTTAAACGCTGTTATATCAGCGCTTAAGCGGATTTTAATTTGGGTATAAAAAGCTCTGAACACGAGCGAAGCTTTCATCATTACCAATAAAGTAAATAATATCACCTTCCTCTAACGAAACATATGGACCAGGTGATAGTAATAATTCATTTCCTCGGCGGATACCAACAATCGTACTAGATGTATTTTGCCAAAAATTCAAAGCTTGTACTGTTTGATGGATACAAGGACTTTCGACGGTCATTTCTAATTGATAAGGGATAAACGGATTGACGGATCGGAAATGTTCAGTTCGACTAATAAGCTGTTTCGTTTTATCCTGTAGGTTTAATAATTCTTGATGCTGTTTCTGAATACTAATCATCAGCTCAGTTTGTAGCTCATGGACAGACTGAACATCTTGAAATTGTCGGACAAAATGTGCTGCCTTCTCGTATGATTTGATAATGACGCCACTGCCTTTTGATGCCTCTACGATTTCTAAGTCCTGTAAAACTGCGATAGCTCTTCTTGCGGTTTCTGCAGATACATTGTATTGACTTGCAAGAGAGGATCTTGCATAAATTTTATCGCCAATACTATATTTTCTTTCTACAATTTTTGAAGCAAGATCGACTGCAATTTGCTGATATTTTGGCTGCTTCACCTGAACATTCTTTTCTAAGTTCATTCTAAACTTCCTTTCATCATTACAATTACCTCAGCTTATTATAGACTAGCCTGCACAGAAAAAATAGCATCTCCATAAGCTATTAGTATATCATTAAAACGTCTTATAACAGTTTTCGTTTCTATATATTTTTAGTTATAGAATAGGAGCAGTTATTTGACAGTTATTAGTTATTATTATAAACTAAGTTACGTTATGTAAGTGATGTGAAAATATACGTGCTCAGTTAGTAAAATAAACTAGCTGCTAACAATAGAAGGTTGGATAAAAAATGACAATTACAACAAAAGTTATGGATATAGTGAAAGATAAAATGATTATTGTACAGCACTCTAAAACAGAAAATATTTGTTTAGTTGGGCCAGTAAAGTTACCAGTGAAACAAGGTGATTTTTCAGCCATTTTTCAATGGTATAACTGGCTAAAAATAGATGCAAATTTATCGAAAGAAGAAATCATTGACGGTTTAAATTCAGCCAATTTAGCTTTCTCACAACAATCTTCAGTGCTTGTTTATGGTGATTTTACCCACACAGACGATGCTTTAATCCGTATGCATAGTATATGTCATACAGGTGATATTTTTGGTAGTCAGCGCTGTGACTGTGGCTATCAATTACATGAATCGATGAAAATGATTGTGGAGCATGGCAGTGGAGCTATTTTTTATTTAGCGGATCATGAGGGGCGTGGCATTGGTTTATTCTCCAAATCTCTTGCTTATTTATTACAAGAAGAGGGATTGGATACGGTTGAAGCAAATCATGCACTAGGCTTCTCAGACGATACTCGTTCCTATGAAGAGGCAATTACCGTATTAGGTGCTCTACGCTCCAAGCCAGTTACGCTAATTACGAATAATCCGAAAAAGCTTGCAGCATTACAGGCACATGGCTTAGCAGCAGAAGGACATGTCCCATTATGGGGGGGTCTGACAGAGACAAATCGTTTTTATTTAGATACAAAGGTTGAAAAATCTGGACATATACGAGGAAAGAAGTGAGGTGAGTTGCGAGATGATGACAGATGAGAAATATATGCAATTAGCACTGGATTTAGCTGCTAGTGCAAGAGGCAATACAAATCCCAATCCACTTGTTGGGGCAGTAATCGTAAAAGACGGCATAATTGTAGGAACAGGTTTACACAGAAAAGCGGGGGAACCACATGCAGAGGTTCATGCTTTCCGTATGGCTGGAGAACATGCGAAAGGTGCCACGCTTTATGTAACACTTGAACCATGTTCACATTATGGAAAAACACCTCCTTGTGCGAAATTAGTGAAGGAATCTGAGGTTAAGCGTGTTGTGGTTGCCATGCAGGATCCAAATCCTGCTGTGGCTGGACGTGGTATTCAATTGCTGCGCGATGCAGGGATTGAGGTAGCTGTAGGCGTGCTGGTAGAGCAGGCTCAACGTTTAAATGAACGTTTTATCCATAATATGTTAACAAAACGACCATTTATCATTTCAAAGTACGCGATGACATTAGATGGAAAAATCGCGACCCATACAGGTCATTCTAAGTGGGTGACAGGTGAGGAGGCTCGTCAGGATGTTCATCATATTCGACATCAAGTTGATGGGATTTTAGTTGGGGTTGGCACGGTGATAGCTGACAATCCTTCCTTGACAACAAGATTACAAGAGGGGTACGGAAAAAATCCAGTACGTATCATTATGGATAGTACACTCCGCATACCAGTACATGCTCACGTACTAGATGTGAAAGAAGCTAACACAATTATTGTCTGTGATGAGGATGCAAGTTTAGAGAAGATAGTAACCCTACAAGAACAAGGTGTGACAGTTATTCCAGTGCGCCGAAATCAAGAGGGTCTTATGATTGATGATATGCTTGATAAGCTCTATCAATATGGTATTACTGATATTTTAGTGGAGGGCGGTAGCGCAGTAAATGCTTCCTTTTTACAACAGGGTGCCATTGATAAATATATAATTTATATAGCACCAAAGGTTCTTGGAGGAAAATTATCCTTGACACCATTTGCTGGCCCAAATCCTTCTACAATGGATGAATCATGGGATGTTGAAATTGCATCCTTTGATAAGATTGGGCAGGATTTACGTATTATTGCTTATCCAAAGAAGGGTGAAGGCAAGTGAATTATCAAGCCGATGTTTGTATCGTAGGCGCAGGGCCAGGTGGTGCATTACTGTCCTATTTATTAGCCAAAAAAGGTCTTTCTGTCATACTATTAGAGCAAAATGCAGCACTTGGTCAGGCATTTCGTGGTGAGCATTTAAATGAGGAGGGGGAGGCTGTTTTGAAAAGTCATCAGCTTTTTGAAGCAGTCGAAGCACTCGGCGTATTACGTATGGAGAAGCTTGAATATTACGCAGAAGGGAAAGTTTTTAAAACAATCTATCCTAATGAAGCTGCAGGACATTTAGGGATTCATGTACCTCAAGCAAATTTATTACAGGGAATTTTACAAAAGGCACAGCAATTTCCTCATTTTTCATGCCTCCTACATACTAAAGTAACGCAGCTTCTACAGGATTCCTCTGGTAGGTATATAGGTGTTGTTGCAACAAAAAATGGGGAGACTATTGAAATTGACAGTCAGTTAATTATTGGTGCTGACGGTCGTTATTCTACTATTCGTAAGCAAGCAAAAATCGATATTCAAAAGCGTAAGCATGGCTTTGATTTACTTTGGGCAAAAATTTTGGCTCCACAGGGCTGGGAGCCATCTATAAAAATGGCCTTAATTGGGGATAAACAGCTATCATTGTTTACGCAGGTTGGTGGCTTTATTCAGATAGGGTGGAATATTGAACAGGGAAGTTTTTCACAATTAAAAAAACAGGATTTTACCCCGTTTATTCATCAACTTTCAGTGGCATTTCCGGAATTAGCAGACTCAGTTAGAACACAGATTACCTCTTGGCATGACTTTGTCTTGCTTGATGTTTTCAGCAGCCATTGTGAAAGCTGGGGAACAGAAGGTATTGCTTTACTAGGAGATGCTGTTCATACGATGACACCAACAGGGGCATTTGGTCTCAACAGTGCGTTAAAGGATGCAGATTGTTTAGCATCGCTGTTAAAGAAAGAGTCACTTGCTCAATTTGATGTGAAAAAATTCCAAGATATGCGCACACAAGCTATTGAAGAAGTTTTGACAAAACAACTAGAAAAAGAGCAAACCTTCGCAGCAAACTTTATCAACAAGGCGTCCTGAAAGGAAGAAAAATAAACATGAAATTTGGCTTTGATATAGATGACACACTCATTGATTTACGTGCGCACGCCTTTTCACTCTATAATCAAAAATTAGGTAAAAATATTGCGCAAGAGGTATTTCAAACATTGCAAAGGGTGGAAATACATGAACCGTTTGGGTTAACAGACATAGAAGGAGCAAAGATGTGGAATAACTCCATGGAGGAAATCTATTTTACAGACTGTCCTTCCTTTGAGGGAGCTCTTGAGACACTTCAATTATTAGCACAGCAGGGACATGAAATTTATTACATTACATCGCGTCCAAAGCAGTATTGTGAGCGTACAAAGGAATGGATGAGAGCAAAGGGCTTTCCAATCAAAGATGGTCACTTTTTCTGTGGTATGCAGGATATAGAAAAAGTAGAAATTATTCAGAAGCTTGCCTTAGATGTCTATGTTGACGATAAACCAGCAGTGTTAGAAACACTTGGCAATGTAGCAACAAAAGTAATCCTAAAAAATCAATCCTATAATCAGCAAGTAGATTTGCCGCGATTGAATCATTGGAATGATTTTCTTAAATTAATCATGTAATTGCATGAAGAAATCCCGAATGAGGTGTGAGCTCGTTCGGGATTATTTTAAAATAATTGTTTTTCGATTTCTAAGCCAACACTTTGAATGGTGTGAATTAGTTGATTTTCATCATAGTCACTGTATCGTACTTCAGGTATGACCAATGACACAGAGGCAATAACTTGCTGAGAAGCATCTAAAATCGGAGCCGATAGCGAGCAGGCACCTCGTACACGTTCACTACTGCTTTTTGCAAATCGTTGTTTACGAATTTGCAGTAATTCCTCCCATAGCTGCTCTTTGGAAAGAATGGTTTTATCGGAGATTGGTTCAAGTCCTATATTCCCAACATAGTCCTCCGCATTCGACATAAATGCGAGCAATGCTTTAGAAGAAGCTCCCGCATAAAGAGGAGACGTGTCCCCAACAAACATCTTTGTTGAAAGCGGGTAGGTTGAATCGTAGTTTAATATACAGCGTCTTTCCAATCCATCAATTATATTCATGGAAACACTCTCGCCAATTTCTTCATTTAACTTCTTTAAAATGGGCTCTGCAACAATAATTAGACTCGATTCTTCTTTAACTAAATTTCCTAGGTATAGAAGCGAATGCCCTAATTGATAGCGCTTTGTACGTTCATCTTTATGCAGAAAGCCTTCATATACAAAGGTAGAAACGAAGCGCTGTAAACTAGAGATGCTTATCCCTGTTTTTTTACTTAACTCGGTAAGAGAAAGGCTTGGTTCATCTTTTGTAAAAGCTTTTAATACTTTAATAGCTTTGTGCAGTGATGACATTGTATAGTTTTTTTCGAAAATCTCTTGATTCATCTCAACACCTACTAAAATCTTATTTACAGGATATCAGACTTTTATTGTCAAAATCTGCTCCTTTTTGTTGAAGCTTTTATCTTAATAAGATAAAAATTACTTCTATTATAGCGTAAATTGATTAGAGGAGAGAGGGTTTTTGGAATTCGTTTGTATGTTCTCCAAGTATCGGTGGTGCTAATTTATATTGAATATTTAAATTGGAAAATTTTAATGGGCTTTTAATAAATTTGATTGTCCCATATTGTTCGTGCTCAAGTTCACCAACCATATCACGTGCGATCAACTGGGGTTGGGCTAGTGCCTCAGCAATCGTATTTACACGACCACCAGGAATTTTATACTGCTGTAATAATGTAATCCACTCATCCCGAGTTTTAGTAATTGTAATAGTAGCTATCATCTGTACAAGCTCAGCCTCATGCTGCTTACGCAGGGTATTTGATATAAAGCGCGGATCCTTTGCCCATTCCTCATGTTTCAGCATCGCGCAAAACTTTTGAAACTGTCCATCTGTCCCAACACAGATCATTAAGGGACCATCTGCACATTGAAATACTTGATACGGGGCAACATTATTATGGCGATTCCCTAGACGTTGTGAGGAAAAGCCTGTATTTAAATAAGCACTTGCTACATTTGCTAAGCTGCTCATTTGGACATCTAATAAAGCTAAGTCTATAAATTGACCTTGATTAGTTAGGTCTCGTACTCGTAAGGCAGCTAAAATACTAATTACAACATAATTAGACGTTAAAATATCTGCAATAGGTACACCCACCTTTGTTGCTTCTCCCTCAGGTGAGCCAGTGACATGCATTAAGCCGCTCATTGCTTGAATAACGGGGTCAAAGCCAGGTTCGTGTGAAAGAGGGCCAGTTTGCCCGAAGCCTGTGACCGCACAATAGATGAGTCGAGGATTTACTTTTTTCAGCTCCTCATAGCTTAGCCCCATTCGTGCCATATCCCCAGTTTTAAAATTTTCAAGTACGATATCTGCATCTTTGACAAGATCTTTAAATCTTTCTCTACCCTCCGTTGTTTTTAAGTCTAGTAGGATTGATTTTTTATTTCGGTTAGCACATAGATAGTACGTACTTTGTTCTTGCACAAACGGTCCCCAATCTCGCATACTATCGGAGCCATTTGGATGTTCAATGCGAATTACTTCTGCTCCTAAATCTGCCAGCATCATGGAGCCGGCAGGGGCAGCATAAACGCGAGATAAGTCCAGTACTCGAATATTTTCAAGAGGTTGCATCATTTCTCCTCCTACACTCATTTATAAACAGGCTTACGTTTTTCTACAACCGCGCTTACACCCTCTTTAAAGTCATCTAGCTCTGTGACAATTGCCATTTGCGATGAAATATAATCAAGGGCAGTACGTAAATCCATGCGTTGGCTTTGATAAACAGCTCGCTTAATGAATTGTAATGTCGTGGTTGGGCGACTTGCTAAGTCCCTTGCATAATTCATTGTATATTCTTCCAGCTCATGGTCATCCACAACAAATGTTACAACACCTTTGTCTTTTGCTTCATCTGCAGTTAGTACACGAGCGGTCCAGAACATATCCAATGCTTGATCGATACCAATTAATTTTGGTAAATAATATGCTCCACCATCACCAGGCACTATTGCAACGTTAATATAGCTTTCAGAAATCTTTGTAGATTTTGCGGCAATCCGAATATCACACATTAAGGCCATATCAAGCCCAGCCCCCATTGCAAAGCCATGCACCTGTGCAATTACAGGTTTATCAATTTCTTCAAGGAGAAGAGGGATACGTTGAATCTTTTTCCAAAGTGAGTTTTTTCGTGCTAAACCTGTAGAAGAGATATCCTCTTCACTTTGGAAAAAGCCTTCACCTGCTTGCATGGCTTTAATATCGCCCCCCGCACAGAAGGATTTTCCATTACCTTTCACAATGACAGCTCGAATATCGTTAGAATCACGAACAATTTCAAGCGCTTTTATCCATTCAGTAATCATTTCTTCACTAAAAGCATTGTATGCCTCAGGTCTATTTAACGTAATTGTTGCAATATGATCTCGCACTTCAAAAAGTAAATCAGTCATTGAAAAACACTCCCTTTAGGTTATTGGTTTGAATTGAATGTATTTACTGTAAACTTCATCCTTCTACTTTAAGTAGTGGAGAGCTACTATTAGAAGTAGTTAAATATGCCCAAAGACTATCCTCGCTATTTTCCATTAGTTGTATTGCTACGATATTAGCCCAATAAGAGGAATTTACTCCTTCGTCCCGCCATGCCCAAAGTCTACGTGTAAATTGATGCAAACTATGTTCGTGGGTTGTACCGATGGCTGCATGTACTTGGTGTGAGATGGTTGTCACTGCTTGAATGATCTCTTCAAAACGAATACGGGCATAGGCAACCTCACTATTTTCAGTGTTTGTCAGAAGGGCTTCGGTTACATTATTAAATGCAGCTAATGCGATAGCCGTTTCACCTGCTAAGTGAACGATATGCTGCTGAACAAGCTGGAAGCGGTGAATTGGTCGACCGAATTGCTCACGCTCCTTCGTATATTGAACGGTTAAGTCATTTATTTTATCGATAGCACCAGTCATCAGGGCTAATTGAAAGGCGGTACAGAGGGTTGTTAAAGTGTGTATTTCATCAGGAGATAGCCCAGCAGACAATTGTGAAACTAGTGCATGTTGGAATGTCACTGTATCACGCGGCTCGCCTGCTAAATTTGTGCCATGTTTAATATCAGCCTGACTTAAATCTATTGCTACAAGGTGTGTACCCTCTGTACTATGAGCAAGCGTTACTAGGTGCTTCACGTGACGTGCCCAAGGAATATGATGAGCCTCACCTGTTAATGTCCCGTTCTCTAACGTAAAGACTTGGTTCGTAGATAAACTATATGTCGCTAAATCTTCTAGTACCTGTAATTTTGAATACTCCAGCAAATAGTTCGCAAAGGTTGTTTCGATAAATGGAATCGGTGCAGCGTATTTTCCTGTTAATCGAACAATATTCAATAAATCTTCAATATCGCCCCCCGCACCTCCATTTTCTTCGGTAACAGCTACAACCGTCATACCATTTTCTTCGAATAATTCCCATAAGGCTGGTGCCCAATCACCTTGTTCTACAGTATCGACTAAATCTTTATCCACATTTTCCTTTAACATGCGCTCAACAACATCCATAATCATGTCTTTCATCTCACTCATTGTGCTACAACTCCTTTCGCTACAACGCCATATAATACCTCTGAAGTTCCACCTCTAATAGTAAAGCCTGGAGCATGTAAAATAGACTGGGCCATAAAGCGATCAATTTTACGATCAGCATCAAGTGAAGGATAAGTCTGTATGATTAGACGTGTTATTTCAGGAATACTTTGCTCAAATTTCGTTCCGAGAGCTTTTACAAGTGCTGCTGGAATAGATACGTCTTCACTATTGCCAGATGCTAAAAGCTGAGCCACACCAATTGATAGGTTTCGTAAACTCCAAAGACGAGCAACAATTTTGGATGCTTGCATTAATCCTTGTGAATTGTTTTGGCGCTTTAGCTCATGAATAAGCTCATCAATTAATGGGAATGTGCTCAATATTCGCTCTGGACCACTGCGCTCAAAGGCGAGCTCTGCTAATCCTTGTGCCCAGCCATTACCGATTTCTCCAACAACCATATTGTCTGGGACAAAAACGTTATCAAAGAACACCTCATTGTAATGATGCTCACCTGTTAAAAATTTAATGGGAACAATGGTTACACCCTGTGCCTGTAAATCGATGATAAGCTGACTAAGCCCTGCATGTTTATGTTTTCCGTCAAAGGGACTTGTACGTACTAAGGTCACCATATAATGGCAAAGGTGAGCGTTACTTGTCCATATTTTTTGACCATTTACAATCCATCCGCCATCTACTTTTTCAGCACGTGTACTGACTGAAGCTAGGTCAGACCCACTATTAGGTTCACTTAAGCCTATGCCAAAGTAGCATTCGCCTTTCACGATTTGTGGTAAGAAAAATTCACGCTGCTCCTCTGTTCCATACCGTAAAAGAAGTGGACCTGTTTGGCGGTCAGCAAACCAATGTGCTGCAACGGGAGCGCCAATAGCTAAAAATTCCTCTGTTAAAATATATCGATCTATAGTACTTCGTTCTTGGCCACCATATTTTTTAGGCCAGGTTAAGCCAATCCAGCCCTTTTGACCAATTAATTTGGAAAATTCAGGATCATCTCCACTTAACCAAGAATCACATTTTTGTGTGAAGGTCCCTTTTACTAATTCATCCTGTAGAAAAGCTCGAACCTCTAAGCGAAATTGTTCCTGTTCTTCTGTAAATTGCACCGTTGGTAATTGAAACATTTCATCATTCCTCCTTTTTTACCGCAATGTGGTAACTATTATTTTATATGTGTATTTTATGACTTCTTATGAATGGAGTCAATGTATTTTTTGAATTATTAAAATTTTTATCTGCGGAAGAATAAGTGATGAGGTGGAAGTAATATTTTTAATCAAAAAATGGTAAAATGCAGAATAAACATGTTACTATGTAGAAAATTCTGTTATGGAGGTAAGGGCATGCAAATGGCTATCAAAACTTCCCAAAAAGTAATGCAAGTTTTATCAGCACAGCTTGTACAGCATTTAGAAATACTGCAATACTCCACAAATGAGCTTGAACAGTTCATTTATGACAAGGCCAATGAAAATCCTCTGTTAGTTGTTACTGATGCTACTTTAAAAAGTCAATATGAGGAAATTTTCCAATTAGCAAGCTGTTCTGTTAAGAATTTTTCCTCGCAATATTATGAATCAGAAAGTAATTTGTTTAATTTGGTTGAGATGGGGCTGGCTGCAAAAGAAAGCTATGAACGGTTTTTATTGGAACAGGTGCCTATGCATAAAAACCTTTCTTCAAAGGATTTAAAAATCTTAACGTTTTTAATTCAATCCTTAGATGACCGTTTATTTTTAGATGTTGATGTAGAATTGGTGGCTGCTAGATTTAAAACAAGTAATTTGCATGTAGAGGCACTATTGGACTTACTTCAAACATTTGAGCCAATAGGGGTAGGGGCGCGTAATACGAAAGAATATTTACTAATTCAAGTAGAAAGAGATGAGCTTGCACCCAAATCGACCTACCAATTTATCAAAGATGATTTAGAGTTAGTGGCTGCACAAGCCATTAAACAATTAAGTAAAAAGTACAAAACGCCAATACATGAAGTAAAAAAAACTTTGGACTATATAAAAAATTTACAACCAGTAATAACAGGAGATAAATTGGAAGCGATTCCATATGTCATTCCTGAAATTGAAGTGGAGAAAATGGATGAGGAATGGTTGATTAAATTAAATCGTGGATATGTACCAACCGTTACAATTGATAAAAATTATGTAGAAATATTAAAGAATGATCCAAACTGTGAAACATATTTCCGAGACACAATGAAAGATGCTCTGTTATTACTACAAGGAATTGAGCAACGCGATAAGACACTTTACGAACTAGCTAGATTACTAGTGAAATTGCAAGAGGATTTTTTCCATCAAGGGCTTGGGGCCATAAAGCCCATGCGTTTAAAAGATGTGGCGGACATTTTAGGTTTACATGTATCAACGATTAGTCGTGCTGTCCGTGGAAAATATATAAAAACCTCTCACGGTGTATATGCTTTACAAACGTTATTTACAAAAGGAGTAATGAATAGTTCAGGAAAAATGGATTCTATTATGTATATTAAAAAGCGACTTAAACAGTTGATCGAAGGTGAAGATAAACAAAAGCCTTTAACGGATCAGCTAATTACTAAAATATTAAGTGGAGAAGGGATTCAAATTTCTAGACGGACAGTAGCGAAGTACAGAGAGGAAATGAACATTTTGAGCTCATTTAATCGGTCATATGGATAGATGATGTAAATGAAGTGTCAATGATGTATATTTGCATCAAAAATTCGAAACCGCATATGAGTTTATTCATGAACCAATCATTTTAAATGACAACAATTGGAGGTATGGATAGATAATTATTTGAAATTTTTAATAATTGAATAGAGTTGGCATCCAATTTGCTTATTAAATGGTAGACATTGAATTAGAGGAAAGGGGCTAGTAAATGTCTACATAAAACACTAAAGGGGTGCTTTAATGGGAGCTTTGCAAAAATCACTGAAAACACGGCATATTACAATGATTTCCATTGGAGGGGTAATTGGTACAGGGCTATTCGTTGGTACAGGAAAAAACATTTTAAGTACTGGTCCAGCAGCGGTCGTTTCATATGCAATTGCATGCTTACTCATTGTTTTAATCATGCAAATGGTTGGTGAAATGGCAGCAGGAGAAATTGTTCTAGGGGAAAAGGCTAATGGTTCGGCAGAGTTAGGTTCATTTGCTTCATACGCAGGAAAGTATATTGGTCCATGGGCAGGCTTTACTGTTGGCTGGCTATATTGGGCAAGCTGGGTATTTATTGTGGGGTTAGAGGCGGCACTTATTGGAGGAATGCTGCATAACTGGTTCCCGTTTATACCAATATGGGTTGGGAGTATTGGCATCACATTGTTAATGACCATCATCAATATTTATTCTGTAAAATCATTTGGGGAATTCGAATATTGGCTTTCCTTCGTTAAAGTTTCAGCCATTATTGTATTTTTAGTAGTTGGGCTAGCTATGATTTTAGGCATTTGGCCAAACTATGAAGCAAAGGGGCTAGGAATCTTAACAGAATTCGGTGGATTTGCACCAAATGGTATTGTTCCAATTTTCACTGCTATTGTATTTGTCATTTTCTCAATTTGCGGTGCAGAGGTAGCGGCTATTGCGGCAGCAGAGTCTGAAAATCCAGCGAAAAATATTGTTCGTGCCATTCGCAATGTCGTGTTTCGATTAGGGCTATTTTTTGTAGGCTCAGTAGCTATTATGGTGTTAATCTTACCTTGGAATGATACAAAAATGTTGGCAGCGCCATACGCAAATATTTTAACGATGGCAGGGCTCCCTATTGCTGCTCAAATTATTCAAATCGTCATTTTTATTTCATTAATCTCAGTTTTAAATTCGGCACTTTATACAAGCTCACGTATGTTACTTGAAATGTCACGTCAGGGTGATGCACCGAAAATCTTTTCTCAAATTAAAAATCGGCGGGGAGTACCTGTACCTGCCATTATCGGCAGCACAGTGGTGGCTTATATTTGTGCGATGCTATATTTCATTTCACCTGAAGTTATCTTCTATTTTTTAGGTAACTGTGTTGGTGGATTGATGATTGCGGTTTATATTTTTATTGCTATTTCTCAAATTCGTTTCCGACGTTATTATGACAAGGTTTCAAATGAGCCATTATCGATTAAAATGTGGTTATTCCCATACCTTTCGTATGTCACAATTGGTATTTTAACAGTTGTTTATTTCTGCCAAGCGCTCATTGAATCATTACGCTCTCAATTTTATTTAAGCACAATTGTTTTAATTGTCTCAGTTGTGCTGTTCATGATTATGCGAAAGCTGTCAACAAGGCCAGCAGAACAAATAGAGGAAAAACTAGCCTCAGAGTAGAATAGTATGGTAATGTTCCTAATCGTATTGATAATCGTAGTGATTTAAATAAGCATACAAAAAATTCGCGACCATTCTGCGAGATAGTAAGCCAAGCAATAAAGCGAAGGTCTTCAGCACCTTTAGGCTTGCAAATTACCCGTGGAAAGAGAGCGAATTTTTTGTATGAAGAGTTTATATTTTCTGGTCTGAGAGGAAGTGGTCTATATGTCGATAACAGAACTTCATAAAGATGAACATTTTATTCTTGTCAAAAATGATGAAGTGATTGTAAAAAGTGATATCCAAATAGAGCTTCTTGAAAAAATAATAAAAAAATATAGCAAAGGAACTGAAACATTTGAGGCAGAGGGCTATTTTATTCATGTATTAGAAACTTCACAAGGTGGTTTATTTACTATTAGACCATTAACACAGTTTAGCCATATCGATTTTATGAATCCGCTATCAAACAAAGTATTAAATTCCATATCAGATGGCATTACCATTTGTAATAGCGATGGTAAAATATTATTTCAAAATGATATTGATATCGAAATTGTCGGTATCGATTTAATGGGAAGATATGCAAAAGACGCAATAGCTGAAGGTTTAATGAGTGATTCTATATCCATGAAAGTCATCGAATCAAAAGAAAAAGTAACCATACTGCAAACGTTCATTAATGGAAAATGCTTTTTAGTGACGGGCAAGCCGATATTTGATGAAAATGGTGAGTTGCAATACGTAGTAGCCATTACACGTGATATGACGCAGTTAAAACTATTAGAGACAGAAGTGAAAAAATTAGAGGTTCAGAACGAAAATTTTAAAAACAAGCTACAAGCGTTACATAATAAGGAGGCGACAACAAGTAGTTTAATCGCTGTATCTCCTGCAATGATGGATGTTATAAATCGTGTGATGAGAATTGCAGAGGTGGATTCTACTGTACTAATTGGTGGTGAATCGGGGGTTGGTAAAGAAGAAATTACAAAACTGATTCATGCAAATAGTAGACGTAGTCATAAACAAATATTAACGATTAACTGTAGTGCAATTCCTGAAAATCTATTAGAAACAGAGCTTTTTGGCTATGAGGGAGGAGCATTTACTGGGGCATCTAGAGGAGGTAAAGCTGGATTATTTGAAATTGCGTCAGGAGGGACAGTATTTTTAGATGAAATTGGAGAGATGCCTTTGCTGTTACAGGCAAAATTATTGCGTGTGCTCCAAGAGTCAGAGGTTCAGCGTATTGGTAGTGGGAAGCCTATTTCCATTGATGTCCGCATCATTGCAGCAACCAATCGTAATTTGGCAGAAATGGTGAGACAAGGTAGTTTCCGTGAGGATTTATATTATCGTTTAAATATCATCCCAATTGAAATTCCACCGTTAAGACAACGACGCCAGGATATTATTCCATTAGTTCATCATTTTTTAGCTGTCATTGGAGAGAAATATGGGATTCATCGAACAATTGAATCCTCGGCTATGAAAATATTAGTGTCCTATGATTGGCCGGGAAATATACGTCAGCTTAAAAATATGGTGGAACGAATTTGCTTATTAGCTACACAGCCAGAAATAACAGTATTTACGGTGCAACAGGAATTAGATAGTAATACAACGAATATTCGTAATATCGAAAATGTGGAGCAACTACCAAATTTACAGGAATCAGCTGTTCCAATGGTATTTAGTGGCACATTAAAGGAGCAAGTAGCTGCGTTTGAAAAGCAAATTATTAAACAGGCGTTGTCTAAATATCCAAGTATAAGGCAGGCAGCCAAATCACTTGGCTGTGATCAATCAACATTAGTACGCAAAATACAAAAATTCCAATTAACAAGACATATTTCTTATAAGGAGTAGTGATGTATTATTGCATCAAATTTTTGTTTTTGCATAGTAAATGGTGATAACGCAACAATCTTTTTGGTGTAATGCAAAAACAATGATGAACTGCATCAGTGAAATTCATCAATAAAACAAGGGATAGGAGAGGCATTTTCGATCAAGAGAATGTCTCTTTTGCTTTTTATGCCGAAATTTTTTGATGGAAGGAAATTTTTTAAACAGTTGGCATGAGAGTTGCTATTAAAAAAGTGTAGGAAATTTTAAACGAAAAGAGGTTGGTATTGATGGCAATTCAATTACAGGAAGAGCTAAAAACATTAGATCAAAAGCATTTTTTACATCCAACATCGTCAATTGAGCAACAGCAAACACAAGGACCAGCAGTTATTTTTACAGAAGGAAATGGCATTTACTTAAAAGATGTTGAAGGAAATGTCTATATTGACGGGATGTCCTCTTTATGGAATGTAAATATTGGGCATGGCCGTCAAGAAATTGCAGACGTCGCGAAGGAGCAAATGTCTACATTAGCTTTTAGCTCCTGCTTTGCAACATTTAGCAATGAACCGGCGATTCGTTTAGCAGCGAAAATTGCTTCTTTAGCTCCTGGAGATTTAAACACAGTATTTTTCACTTCAGGTGGGTCAGAGGCAAACGATACAGCGATTAAACTAGCCCGTCATTACTGGTTATTAAAAGGACAGCCAAAGCGTCAAAAAATTATTTCACGTACACACTCCTACCATGGTGTAGCGATGGGTGCTACAAATGCAACAGGTTTACAAGCATTTCGTGATTTTACTAATTCACATGCTCCAGATTTCCACTATGTCTATAGCCAATCGGTACGTAATCTACGTGAAACTATTGAAGCATTAGGTCCTGAGACTGTGGCAGCATTTATTTCTGAGCCTGTACAAGGAGCAGGTGGAGTAAATATTCCACAAAAGGACTACTTTAGAGAAGTGCGAAAAATTTGTGATGAGTACGGTATTTTATTAATCGCAGATGAAGTCATCACAGGATTTGGTCGTACGGGTAAATTTTTTGGGATGGAGCATTACGGTGTAGTGCCAGATATGATGAGCTTCGCAAAAGGCGTTTCGAGTGGTTATGCCCAACTTGGAGGCGTGGTGATATCCGAAAAACTGCATCAAGACTTTTGTGAGCTTTCTAAAGGTACTTTAATGCATGGTTACACTTACAGTGGTCATGCACTTGCTTGTCAAGTCGGCTTGAAAAATATTGAAATCGTTGAGCGTGAAAATCTCGTTGAAAATGCTGCGATCATGGGTGATGCAATGTTAAAGGGATTCCAAGCACTGCAAGAAAAATATAGCTTTATCGGACGTGTACGTACACTGGGATTACTTGGGGCAATTGAATTAGTAAAAAGCCGTGAGACAGGTGAATTGTTTGGGTCTCCACTTAGCCCTATTTTTGTACAGGAAACAATGAAGCGAGGGTTAATCCTTCGAACGGTTACTTATGATCAAGATACAGTTGTTTTTGCTCCTCCTCTTATTCTATCAAAAGTAGAATTGGACGAAATGCTACGTATATTAGACGAAACGTTTGAATATATACGTAAAACTATCGTTGAAATATAAATACAATAATTTTGTGAAGGAGGAGTTATATGACAACGGTTGTTAGAGAAATACGTGAACAATTTAATCCAGCGAGACCAAGTCAATGTATTGGCACAGTGGAGCTTTTGACACTAGATGAAACGAAGGAAGTTGTTAGTGCGGCTCATAATGCATTTGAAGGCTGGAAAAATACATCGTCTGTAGCACGTGGAGAGGTTTTACGACTAACAGCGGATTTACTTGAGAAAAATATGGATCAAGTAGCTGAAATAGCTTCATGTGAAATGGGTAAAACGAAAAGTGAAATGCTCGGTGAAGTGAAAAGAGGGGCTTCTATTTTGCGTTATTTTGCCCAAGAGGGGATGCGTGCTGTAGGTGAGGTGTTACCTTCTGCTAATGAATCAAAAATATTATATACAATGCGTGTGCCACTCGGTGTAGTTGCAGCAATCACCCCTTGGAATTTTCCAGTTGCCATTCCATTGTGGAAGATTGCTCCGGCATTAGTGTATGGCAATACAGTTGTTTGGAAGCCATCCATTGAAACCGCTTTAACCGGAAAATTAATAGGAGAATTATTTCAACAAGCTGGTTTACCAGAAAATGTGTTACATGTAGTCCAAGGACGTGGCTCAAAGGTGGGGCAGATTTTATTGGAGGCTCCTGAAGTAAGGGCGATTACATTTACTGGTTCAAATAGTGTCGGTCAAAGTATTTTAGATACTGCTGGATCAACGAATAAAAAAATTCAACTGGAGCTTGGAGGAAAAAATGCAGCCATCATTTTAGCGGATGCCAATATCAAACAAGCTGCAAAACTAACGATAGAAGGTGCCATGAAACAAACAGGACAGCGTTGTACAGCGACAAGTCGAGTGTATATTGAGGAAGCGGTTTATGAAGAAGTGCTGCAGCAGTTAATAGAAGAGGCTAAAAAAATAGAGGTTGGCGTAACAATGGGCCCTGTATCCTCCAAGGGGCAATATGATTCTATTTTAGCCGCTATTGAAAAGGCACAACTAGATGGAGCTGAGCTTGTAATTGGTGGTGGTCCCACTCAAGGTATGAAAGAGGGGTATTACATCGATCCAACCATTTTTACAAATGTAACACATGATATGGCGATTGCCCGTGAAGAAATATTTGGCCCCGTACTAGCTGTTATAAAGGTTAAGGATTATGAAGAGGCGATTCACTTATCAAATGCTTCCGATTTTGGATTAAGTGCTTCGATCTATACTACTAATATTTCAAAAGCTTTTGATTTTATTAATCGCAGTGAAGTGGGACTTGTACAGGTGAACGATGAAACAGGAGGAGCCGAGCCCCAAGCACCATTTGGAGGAATGAAAAACTCAAGTACCGGTGCCCGTGAGCAGGGGCAGGCGGCGAAGGAATTTTTTACAACCTTCAAAACAATTACAATAGGTACAAAAGTCTAACTCATCTTGAATTTAAATAGTATCCAGCCAAACAATAACACATTCTATATGCCTCAGTGAAATGATCTCGGATTGTTCTCATAGTGACTACTATCTTTTGAGGAAATCTAGCGGCATTCACTTGAGGCATTCACTTCATACAAAGAAGATTTATAATGAAGAATTTTTGTGTATTTCATCAAACCAAATAAACGAAAGAAGGTATAACTATGTCACAAAGTCGTTTAGCAATTGATGTTGGTGGAACGTTTACGGATGTATTTGTTTTTAATGAAGAGACGGGAGACGTATTTGTAACAAAAACATCTTCAACACCTTCAAATCCAGAGCAGGGAATTTTAAATGGAGTAGAAAAAGCGGGATTAAATGGGAAGAATATAAAAATTTTTTCTCATGGCACAACCGTTGGAACAAATGCCTTAATTGAACGAAAGCTTCCGAAAACAGCCCTTATAACGACAAAGGGTTTTAGGGATGTTATTGAAATTCGCCGAGGGACAAAGGAAGATATTTGGGATACGTACAAGGATACTGCTAGACCCTATATTCAGCGGAGAGATCGGTTTGAAGTAGGAGAACGCATAGATTATGAAGGGAACATTCTTCAAGCTATTGATGAAGAGGAAGTTCGGATTTTAGCCAAAAAATTAAAACGTAGAGGTACGCAATCTATTGCTGTTTGCTTCCTCAACGCCTATGTCAATGGAGAGAATGAGCTGAAGGTCAAAAAAATTTTAAAAGAGGAACTACCAGAAGTCTATGTTTGTATCTCAAGTGAGGTGCTTCCTGAAATTTTCGAGCATGAGCGGATGAGCACAACGATTATCAACGCAGTTCTCGGACCAATTATGAGTAAATACATTAGTAAGTTAAGCAATGAGATGCAGAAAAAGGGCTATGAGGAAGAAATTTTAGTGTTACATTCTGGTGGTGGTGTCATGACTTCAAGTACGGTTCCACGTTATGCGGCTAGACTAGCAAGCTCAGGGATAGCAGCTGGTGCTATTGCCAGTAAGCATATCGCAAAGCTGTGTGGATTTGACAATGCAATCGGCTTAGATATGGGTGGTACAAGTACTGATATTTCACTTATGTATAAGGGTGATATTCGCATTACAAAGGATTGGTCAATAGAATATGGTTATCCCATTGGTTTCCCAAGTATTGAAATATTAACAATAGGAGCAGGGGGTGGTAGCCTTGCATGGCAGGATGAAGGGGGATCTTTACGTAATGGACCACAAAGTGCAGGGGCAGCTCCAGGTCCAGCTTGCTATGAACGAGGGGGAACAGAACCAACGAACTCAGATGCAAATTTAGTGTTAGGGCGTCTTGGCGCGGATTTATTGGATGGTACGATGCAATTAAACAAAGAAGCGGCAAAAGAAGCTGTGAATAAAATCGCAAAAGCTTTCAATCAAACGATTGAGGAAGCAGCAAGCGCAATTATAGAAGTTGCAAATGCCAATATGAGCGATGCAGTACGACTAATATCTGTTCGTAGAGGCTATGATCCACGAGATTTTGCACTTGTTGCTTTTGGTGGTGCAGGGCCATTACATGGTGCCTATTTGGCAAAGGATTTAAACATTCCAAAAGTTATTATTCCTACACATCCAGGTGTAGCTGCTGCAATGGGCTGTTTACTTGTCGATGTTCGTCATGATATTTCTAAAACGTATGTGAAGAAACTTGATGAGGTAACTGCTAAAGAACTAACTAAACAATTTGGTGCATTACGTATAGAAGCAACAACATTATTAGAGGAGGAAGGGATAGCAGAAAATACCTCGTCCTTAACGAATTATATAGATCTTCGTTATAAGGGACAATGGCGATCTCTTGCCGTTCTTGTATCAGATGAAATAACTTCTCTAGATGCAATACTAGAAGCATTTCATCAGGAACATGAACGAGAATTTGCATTTTCCGATAAGGATCAAGCTGTTGAAATTTTTGGTCTACGTGTCACGGCGATTGGAACAGTACCAAAGCCAGATTTCCCGCAATATGTTCCTGAGGGCTCTTTAGAAGATGCATTCAAGGAAACTCGCTCTGTTTATTTTGAGGGCAAATATTTTGAAACAAACGTGTACTATCGCGATAAAATACCTGTTTACACACACTTTGCTGGTCCAGCCATCATCGATCAACTTGACACAACGACCGTTATTCCACCTGGTTTTACAGCAGAGGTTGATGCATATAAGAATATCATTATTACGGTGAACTAATACTCGATAAGGAGGAATTGGGCGATGAGTACAACGAATTTAGAGACACATCATAAGGTTCGAAATTTAGATCCAGTAACATTTGAAGTGTTAAAAAACGGTTTTGTGAACTTAGTTGATCAAATGGCTGAACAAATGCTGCGTACATGCTATTCATTCGTTATTTATAATCGAGATTTCAGCTGTGCATTATGTGATGCGCAGGGAAATACAGTGATGCAAGGAACGCAAGATATTTCAGTACATGTCGGGACATTACATTTAACCGCAAAAGCTGTATTAGAGGATTTCGTAGATGATATTCATCCTGGTGATGTATTTCTAGTGAATGATCCTTATCGTGGTGGCACACATTTTAGCGATGTCCGTGTTATTTTACCAGTATTCCATGAAGAAAAATTAATTGCTCTTATGCAAACGAATGGACACTGGGCAGATGTCGGTGGCTCTAATCCAGGTTCCTTTGATATTACTGCCAAGGAGCATTACGGAGAAGGATTGCGTATTCCGCCTGTACGCATTTATAGTAAAGGTCAATATTTATCAGATGTTGTGAAAATTATTGTTATGAATATGCGGATACCAGAAGAACGGATAGGAGATTTACGTTCTCAGGTAGAAGCAGCAAAAGTTGGAGAGAAGCAGCTCAAGGAAATGATTGGAAGGTATGGCGTAGATACAGTACTAGTAGCCTTTGAAGAGGTGCAAAATTATGTAGAACGATTAATGAGAGCGAAAATTAAAGCTCTACCCAAAGGTCAATGGGAAACGGTGGACTATATCGATATGGACCCACAAGTAGGAGATGGACTTATCCCAATCCATGTAAAAATGACCATTACAGAGAAAGAAATAGCGTATGATTTAAGTAATTCTCATCCTTATATTAGCTGCTTTTTAAATGCGGGGTTTGGCTCAGCCCTTTCTGGCACTTATGCAGGCACTAAAACATTCTTCCCAGATATCCCACTAAATTCAGGATTCTATCGAGTTGTCAAAATTTATCTTCCTGAGAACTCTGTCGTCAATGCTCCTAGCCCAGTTGCTGTCTCTGGCTATTGTTCCGGGGCGTTTGAAAAAATTATGAATGCTTGCTTCGAGTTATGGTCAAACATTATGCCTGAACGAGCTATTGCATGTTCATTTAATTTAGAATATTTATTAATCGGTGGGTATGATCAGCGTCAGGGTAGTAGTGAGTATTTTATGTGGTATGACTGGATGGCTGGTGGACATGGGGGGCGTATTGATCGTGATGGTGCAAATACAACCTCGCCAGTGTTTGGAGTAGGGCTAAGCGTGCAGCCATGTGAGGGGCAAGAGCGATTGTCACCAGTGATTACAACAAAGCATGAAATAATAATAGATTCTGCAGGCCCAGGCAAATACCGTGGTGGTTGTGGTGTCGAGAAGGGAGGCATTTTAACAAATGTCAACCATACAGTGATGTCGTATTGCTGTGATCGTTCACGCTCCATCACATGGGGAATTATGGGTGGCTTACCTTCTATCGCACAGGGAGCTATTTTAAACCCAGGTAAAAAGGATGAGTCATTTTTAGGTACAATTTTCTCAAATATCGAAGTGAAAGAAGGGGATTCCTTTACTCGTCCCTCAGCAGGAGGAGGGGGCTTAGGAGACCCGTTAGCACGAGATGTAAATGCTGTATTAGAGGATGTTATTGATGAATATGTTTCAATTGAGCGTGCTAAGCTTGATTATGGTGTTGTGATCCATGAAATCGATCGTGATATCGATGCATTTGAAGTAGATATAGCAGCCACATTAAAAGAAAGGGATTATATTCGCCGAAATCGTCATAGATGGCTGGAGACAGATCCTATAAAAGTGGAGCAACTGTATAATAACGGAGAAATTAATCAGATGGATGTTGTCCGAAAATATGGTGTAGTTATGGATTATCAAATAAATAAAGCATTACCAATCTCAACAGAGCAATATCGAGAATCGATGAAGAAACGTTCTTTAGCCTTTTGGTAAGCATAGATAAATATAGAGAGTAGTTTACGCTACTCTCTAATGCATTTCGTATGAATATACAAGTAATTTTATTTAAAACGATTTAATCTAAAAAGTGATAAATCCTGCTTGCTTTCTCCATTTAGTGTTAACTCAGTGAGTACCTCACCAACTGCACTGCTGAATTTAAAGCCATGCCCAGAAAAGCCTGCTGCAACGATAATGTTTTGATGCTCAGGTAAAAAGTCGATTATGAAGTCTTCATCTGGTGTCATGGAATACTTGCATGTTTTTCCATATTTTAATGCCCCATGCTGTGGCATAAATTGCTGAATAAAGTTAAGTAAATCAATGGAATCCTGTTCGTTAAATGGACGAAGCGGATTATTTGGGTTGATTGCCTCGCCACCATCATGACGACCAAGTTTTAGTCCTGCACCATCAATATTTGGAAATCCATAGTACGTGGAATCTGCCAATTCAAAACAATAGGCTGGAAATACATCTTTACCATAGAGCTGTTCATCCGCTTCAAACCATGCAAAGGTTTTTCGAGTAGGTGTAACAGGTATAGCAATGTCCATTGTTTGTAATAGCTCCGTGATCCAAGCACCAGCAGTGACAATTAACTGCTTCGCCTCGTAAATATTATTTTCGGTTTGTACCTTTATAATACTTCCGGCTTGAATGGACTGAACTTTTTCATTTGTATGTAATGTTGCTCCTGCCTCCACTGCTAATTTTTTATAGGCACGAATACAGGCTTCTACACGAAGAACTCCAGCTGTGGGCTCAAAGCAAGTAACAAAGTTTTCAGGGACAAATAATCCTGGCCATTTTTTCATAGCTGTATCGGCCGAATATTGTTCTAATGCTAAGTCGTAAAGCTCGGCACTAGCTTTTACATTTTTAATAAAAGAATGTGTTGGCTCTCCAACATTCACAACACCTGTTTGTAGAAATAAGGATTCATTTGATAACGCTTCTAATTCCCTCCATAATTCACCTGCTCTTTTAACAAAAGGTACATAACTAGCCCCCTCGCCATAGGCAAAGCGAATAATTCTTGTTTCTCCATGATGACTGCCTTCTTCATGTGGAGGATCAAAGGCATCGAGCATCAGAACATTTTTTCCTGCCTTTGCTAAATAATAGCCCGTTGCCATACCCATCGAGCCAGCCCCAACAATTATCACATCATATATCATATAATCCCTACTTTTTTGCTCTAGTATAACAAAAGAATAGACGAGGAGACAGAAATTTTTGAAAATACTTTGTAATAGGAAATATTAGGTTAATGGGAAAGAGGCAAATAGCGCTCCTAATATAAAAGAGGGGCGCTATTTGTTGGTATTTTGATTGAAAAATTCCTATATTGGGATAATTTCTGTTCCTACTAAGTGCTTCATGTGGATTCGTTCTAGTTGATACAATCGCTTCAATCATTGCACATATAATTTCCTTATTTTATGGGAGATGATATATTTGTTCACAACATTTAAAATAAATTTAGTTGTTGTGATTGTTCAATAAATCGGTTTCCTACAAAATCAACCGCCCATTCAGCGATTGGTGTGGCAACTGCCTTCGCAAGTAAAACAGGCACGGCATTACCGATTTGTTTGTACTGTTTATCGAGGCGATTATTAGCGGAAACATTCATATTTCTACCGTCGCTAAATGTATACCAATCAGGAAATGTTTGAATACGTGCAATTTCAAGGACAGACAAACGGCGATGTTGCTCCTCGCCATCTGGAAAAATCCATTTATCCTTACCAACCTTCTCCATTGGCAAACCACTAGGATGTAACGGAGCCTGTCTACCCGATGCCTGAATTGTAAAACTCTGTTCATTCCAATCTTTTTTACGATTACGTGACATGTAAATACTGGAGTAAGAGCCTGTGAAATAAGGTCCTGGATTTTCCTCTAAATCACCGATTGTCTGCTGTAACGTCGTAAATGGTAGTAATCCTCTACCATGAGTAGCCTTTGGATAATGATATTTAAAGCCAAGTCCTTTTTTGACACCTACAATAAAAACACGCTCACGGAGCTGTGGCACACCATAATCGCGAGCATTCAATAGTTTGTATTGCACATCATAACCACTGGCCGCAAAATCCTCAGTAATTTGCTTAATGACCTCACCCTTTCCGAGTGTCATCATCCCTTTTACATTTTCAGCAACAAAAATATCCGGTTTAGCCTGTGTAATGCAGCGAATAAAGTGAATATATAAAAAGTTGCGCTCATCATCTACTAAGCGTGGACCTGCCTCACTGAAGCCAGGGCATGGGAAGCCGCCTATGACAAGATCCGCCTTCGGAAAATTACGCACCCTACGAATATCAATACCGTGCTGAAATACAGGCTTGGGGAAATTTGCTCGATATGATTCATTCGCTTCTTTAAATAAATCATTTGTATAAATTGTATGAAAAATACTTTGCCCACGTATGTTGTCGTAAGCTTTCTTTGAATGTAATGCCTTAAGTGCCGCTTCTTCTCCGATAACCGCTGCGAGACCCGCTAGTTCAAAGCCTAGGTCCAATCCACCGCAACCAGAGAATAAGCTAATTGTGTTGATTTTATTTGGTATATATTGAATAGAAGACAAATAATCTGAGTCAATGTTTGCATGTAACATTTTACTGTTTTCTTCGATTATTTTTTCATGTAGCACACGCTTCACATCATCAATACTATAGTCGGGAGCGGGTTTAAATTTCCCTCGTCCTTTTTGTTCTACTTTGATGCTCATCATTATTCCCTCCTAGATTGCTTGTATTATTATATCAAACACTGTAATAAAAGGCCAGTATGATGTTTTCAAAAAATAAAATAGGTTAGAATGGAAATAAGAGGTGATAGTAGATGGCAAAGTCGAGTGAGCGTGGAAAAGCACATGTTTTAAAAGTTTATGAATCTTTACTGAATCATAAAGATTACCCAACTGCTAATTATATTAAACAGCTTTACCCTAATATCAAATCTATTATGAATAAATATCAAACAAATCACCCTGATCAACATCCAGATTTACTGCTCACGTTGCAAAATGAGGATGTAATTAAAATAAATCTTTTTACTATAAAAGGAGCAACATCTATTCAGCCGAAAAATATAGGTGCTAAAAGCTTTTTATCTAAATATTTTAACAGTGAAGCTTTACAGAAAATGTTTAATGTAGATTTAGAACATGAACTTAAAGCATTTTATCGAGAAATTGTAAGTCAAAAAGGACAAATAAACGAATATGATACGATAACAATATTAAGAAGTAAGGTGAAGCATTATTTCCCTAAATTTACGGATGAAATCAATCCTCTTCGTCGAGTGTTTTTGGCGCAATTAAGAGATATTGCATTTTATTTGCTGAAAGAAGCCTACAATGCAAAAAAGGGTTTGCTAGAAGAAACCTTTCAAATACTAATGATGATAGACAGTATTAATATTGTTTCTAGGTACAACGAAGAACGAATTTATAAGGTAGAACAATGGCAAACCCAAATTGATTTTTCTAAACCATTGTATATTTATAAAAAGGGAAATGATACAGTAGGATTACGTATTGGTGAACATGCGCTAACATTACGTTTTAAATTTGAAAGTAGTCCATCTACTTCTATTAAAATAGCAACGAGTTTTGAATACTTCCCAGAAAATGCAAAGGTGCAGAATGAAAATTTACAAAGTATCGAAGCATTTGAGAAAAAGATTGAGCAACATGTCAAAACCAGTACGAGTAATAGCAGCAATGCGATTGGGAAATGTAATGAAGCGATAGTCTATTACAGATTATTAAAAACAAATCCATTGCTTCAGCAAGTGGAGGAATCTGCTTACCAAGAAATTTTGACTTCTTACAGTTCAATTGTTGATCATGATATACTACTACAAATTGTAGAATCGTCAATTGTCACTAAAGAAAAAATAGAGGAATATTTAGTGAATAAGTATGGAGAATATCGACTTCAAAGTATTCAGCTAGTTCCAGAAAGCTATATAAAGGATAGACTTGATACAACAGATTTAAAAATAATATTATTAGCTAACGGAAAATATATCGAAGAAGGTTTATCACTAAAAGCCATTGCAAACAAAAGTGCTAAGATAACAGTAAAAAATCCAGGAGCTGGACAAATTTTAGGACCGCTATATTTCGATGTCGGCTCATTAGTTCCACTGTTAGATAAATTGAAGAAGCAATTTGATCTTGGAGAAAAGAACCATCGCCAATGCTTGGAAGAGATATCTGTTGAATTTGGGCAAGCAGTGGGGAATGCTGAATTAAACAAGCTACAAAAAGGTTTAGTAGCTATTCTAGGTAATGCAACTAAGGTAATTACAATGTATAAGCAAAACGATTGCCACATTTTAGAACACAGCAAAGCCATAGGTCATGTAATGATCAATCAACAAACACCATCTACTATTCAAACGACCTTTATTTGTAATGAGGGTGAACTAAATTTAAGTTTAAGAGTGAAGTTTAGCGCAGGAAAGAGTAAGGGATGGTCTTCGGTTAAATTTGTTGGGGAGATGGGGATTTAGTCTATTTTGGTAGTATATAAATAATTAAAGAAGTTAAGGAATTTGTTTTCGTCGCAGAGTAAAGTTAAAAGCGAGACAGACAAATCCTCCACGGAGCAAAATGGTTCGATACTTACTCACAGGAAGTGAGTAACAATTAATTAATTTTTAAAAATCGGATTCCTTTTTGTTAAGGAATCGATTTTTTAAGATGAAAATTGATTGGAATTTTAAAATAACCTCATTTGTTTAGAAAAAGTTTCATTAATTGATTTATTTTCCAACAATTTATACCCTAACGAACGATAGCCTTTTAATCTTTTTTCAAACATTACTTTGAACATTTGCTCTTGATAATCTACGTAATCATAGACCTTTACTTTTAACTTTGAATCATGCTGACGATGTAGTCTTCCTACATATTGTTGCAATGTACCTTTCCATGAAAAAGGCATAACTAAAAATAAGGAATCTAGTCGAGCATAATCAAAACCCTCCCCTATATATTTCCCTGTTGCAATAATCAACCTTTCTTCATTTTCAGCAAGCGCATCTAATATTTTAAGCAGTGGTTGATTGGAGTGTAGACTGAGTGACTTCTCGGGGATTCAGCGTCACAGATGAGACCCTAGAGCGAGCAGATTAGGGGAACGAAGGCTAAAATCGTCACGTCCTGTGACAACGCCTTCGTGACCAACCTCCTGCTGCTGTCGCTTCGCTTTCGCGCAAAAAACATCTGTTGCCCCGCGGCTCATCGGACGCCCCCAGGAAAGCACTCAGTCGGAACGGAGATCAACACCTCGTTTTGAAAAAGGGCTATACTTTTAACTTTGTCACCTTGATGTCATTGACATAATAGTATTTCAACAACATGAATGCACAATCTCCTAAGGAATAGGAGTATTGTGCATTTGAGTTTATTTCACATCCGGTAATAATTAATTCATCAAGATGGCTACTATAGCAGCAGATGCGATTGATGAACGGAATAAGTATTGAATGGTAGTTGGCAATGAATAAAGGAAATCATCAGGTAGTAACATTAATGCTAATGTTAAAATTACAGGAACAGCAATTACATGCATTTCTTTTTCACCAATGCTTTCATTTTTTATTGTTTTGGTTTATCAGGGAAACCAAGCACCAGTGGCAATAAATACTCAGCGACTTGCTATACCTGTAATGGAAATAACACCTGAATTCGTTGACTACCCAGTAAAAGGAGTTGAACCAAGCAATGAAGCAATCAATGGCATAAGGTTTGCATTTAGAAAAATAAGCAAAACAAGGCTTTTGGAAATACTTGCAGAATAATCAATAGAAGAGACAGCTCAAAGAGGAGGATTTATATGTTGGTTAAAGGGTATAATTTAAAATTATCGATATTTTATTGGCTATTGTTCATACCAATTTTTTTAGGAATAAGCTATCAAGCATTATTTTTTGAGTGGCAAATACAAAAGTATTATTTTAATGAGCTTGAAGATTTTGGTCGTTACGTCTTTGTGTTAGCAATTAGTTTTATAGAAGCATTTATCTATGTATTAATCATTCGATTTATTGTATTTTTGTTTCAGAAACAGCTTCATCTAAAAAAAGTGAATCGTATTTGAGAATAAAATCTCAAATACGATTAATAGAATCATTAATAATATCCATAAACGTATGAAAGGCCGAAGAGATATTTTGTTCGTTTTTTCGTGTACAAAGATAGATGGGTCTTTGAATATCCATATCCTTTATAAAGACTCTGGCTATTTGCTGTCTTTGAATAAAGCTTGAAGCTGCTATGGACGGAGCTAGCATCGTACCGTAGCCTGCTGCTATGGCATGGATCGATTCATTAATGCCATCGAGTTGCAGACCTACTCTTGGTGGCGGAATTTTATGAACCTTACATAATGCATTTAAAAATTCCTTTGTCGAGCTACCGTCTTCTCTAGAAACAAATGGCTGCTGCATTAGTTCTGCTAATGTCACAGTTTGATTTGCCATTGGGTGACCATAAGGCACGATAAACCAATAATCCAAATTTATGAGAAATTGATAATTAATATCTGGATGATGGCCATCCTCTTTTACGATAAAGGCTAAATCCGCTTTATAGTGAAGCAATTCTTCAATAACCTGTTGGGAGTTAGCAGTTTTTATATGGATATAAGAGTTCGGGAAAGCTTGTTTATATTTAGCTAGCCATTTCGGTAATAAAAAATGCGATGGAACATGTGTAGAAGCAATTTGCAATTCCTCATTCCCAGTATTTTTTAATTGCTCTAACTTATTTTCAATATCCATTTCTAAATCAAATAGCCGCTGTGCCTGTTTAAATAAAAATTCTCCATTTTGTGTTAACGTTATTCCTCTTCCTTTAGATTCCAACAAAGTTAATTCCAAATCTCTTTCTAAATTCCTAATTTGTATAGTAACGGCAGGCTGGCTAATCATTAGTGCTTGTGCTGCTTTAGAAACACTTTTGAGCTCGGCTACTTTTGTGAAGAGTCTAAGAGCATGTAAATTCATGAAATTTCTCCTTATATAAAAATTATTTATCCTTTTATATAAATTATATATTAGATTTATTAATTTTCACTCTGTATCCTTTAATTACTATAAAGTTTTAGGGGAGGGGACGAGATGAATCGACAGCACATCGGAATTTTATTTGGAGGAGTACTGTTGCTCGTAGTGGCAATGGGCATTAGCCGATTTGCCTTTACACCAATTTTGCCATTTATGCGTCATGATGTCGGATTTTCTTTTGAAGTTGCAGGTTTTTTGGCATCAAGTAATTATATTGGCTATTTTATTGGAGCATTATGGGCAGGATTTATACATCGCAATAGAAAGAACTTTTTATTATTAAGTGTTGTCTTAAATGTCCTTTCTGTTGTTCTTATGGGAATCATTGGAATATACAGTGTGTGGCTTGTACTTCGTTTGATTGCAGGCATTACAGGGGGACTTATTTTTGTTTTAACATCAAGCATTATTATGGATTACTTAGCAAAGCGCTCACTATCACGTTGGTCAGGCTATTTATTTAGCGGAATTGGCTTAGGAATTGCTATCTCAGGTTTATTCGTACCAGTTCTTGAGGAACAATTTGCATGGCAGGGTACATGGATAGGTTTAGGGATTTTATCAGCATTGTTCTTAGGCATTACGTATATTCTTTGGAGAGGATTAGATGTACAAGATAGCAAGAAGGCTGCAAAATCCTCCGATGCAAAAATGACAAAGGGTTTTATGCCGTGGTTAATAATGTCATATGGCTTAGAGGGCTTAGGTTATATCATCACAGGTACATTTTTAGTTGATATTATTCATAATATTCCTTCACTCCAAGCGTATTCTTCCTATAGTTGGGTTATCGTTGGGGTAGCAGCCATACCTTCAGCACCAGTTTGGACCGTGTTATTAGAAAAGTTTTCTGCAATAAAAATCCTGTTTGTGGCTTACATATTACAAGTGTTGGGTATCCTGCTACCAGTATTTTCACAAACTGTTTGGAGCGTATTATTATCTTCGTTTTTATTTGGCTTAACATTTGTAGGGATTGTGACGCTGACAACTTCCTATGCACGTCAGCTTTTCCCAACTCAAAGCGGTCCTGTTGTATCTTTATTAACAACATTCTATGCATTTGGACAAATTATTGGACCAATTATTGCGGGGCAACTTGTAGAAGTTTATAGCAGCTATAAAGCAGCACTTGTATTTGCTGGTGGCATAGTATTTCTTGCCCTGCTCGTTATGTTGTGTGGGCGATTGTTAACAATGAAGCAGCAGGCTGCATTAGAAAATATATTGACCATTAAAACACAATCGAATTCCTAAAAAAAGCCTGAAATTCCAAGTGAATTTCAGGCTTGAATATTTTACTTATAGAAGGCGTGCCTCTATCTACATGATATAAAATATTAAATATAAGTTCAACGAAGACTTACATAGTACAGATTTTATTGTTTTTAAACTAAGAAAATAAGGTGGGAAGTACATGAGAATATTTCATGTCAGTGAGGAAAGTGATATTCTTGTCTTTCATCCTCGATTACCTGAACGAGCAGATTTAGATGCAACTAAAGGACTCATTTGGGCTATAAATGATAAATGCCTCCCTAACTTTTTAACGCCTAGAAATTGTCCAAGAGTTTGCTATCATATAGGTGCAGAAACAACAGAACAGGATATACTAACTTATTTCACCTCAGCATCTGCTTCACATGTAATTGTGATTGAAAGCAAGTGGTTTGAAACAATGAAAAATACGACACTTTATCTATATGAATTTGATATCCATGGATTTACGTTACAGGATCAGGTAGCTGGCTATTATACGAGTGAAACAACTCAGCTACCTATTGCTAAATTTGAAGTGAAAAATTTATTTGAGGAATTATTTAAGCGTCATGTAGAAGTACGGGTAGTCGATAGCCTGTGGGATATTTATGATAATATACAAAAAACAACATTAAATTGGTCGATGTGCAGAATGCGATTTGCGCAGCCAAGAAAATAATTAGACAAGTCTCGTAAACACTACTATCACGTTTACGAGGTCCTCTCAGATTTAGACAGTAAATGTATGTACTAATGGGATACTTATCATTTCAATTAATTTACTATCTTTATAAGTAAATATGTATTCATAGTTGGTTGATTCATCTAGCATCTTCGGTAAATAATATTTTAAATCTGCTATTCCTACATTTTGAGGATGCAAAATCCAAGTTAAGTCTTTCCAATCAAGAATACCTTCTGCAACCTTAATGGGTGTCACATATGGGTAGGAGTCTGGTAGTTCGGCAATAAATGCATACATGCACCCAAAGTTAGTGATTCCATCTGTCCATGTTATTTTTCCTTTGTATGTAATGTCTTGCAAAGCAATGCCGGTTTCTTCGTTAATTTCTCGTAATGCACCGACTAATGGCGTTTCACCTTGCTCAATTTTTCCACCGACACCATTCCAAGCGCCCATCCATTGTGGTTTATCTCTATTTAGTAATAATATTTTGTCTCCTTGCTTAAGAAAACAAATTGTATATTCAACCAAGCTTTTTCCTCCTTTAATTCAAAAAATGTGCCATAGTGGTCTTAAGTCTACTATAGCAGTTGTACCAATAGGAAGTTATAATAAATGTGACTTACAATCCATATTTAGGATAAAAATATTGTATCAAAAAATATAAATTTGACGTGATATTTAAAAAATGCCATGTTGATGAATGAGGAAATGAGGAAACGTTGTGATATTAATCAGTTCTTGCTTAGCGGGATTAAAGGTACGCTATAACGGTACAGATAGTTTAAATGAAAGAATACAACAGCTAGTATTAGAAAATAAGGCTGTAACTGTGTGCCCTGAATTGATGGGAGGCTTTACTACTCCTCGTGAGCCCGCTGAAATAGTTGGCGGTGATGGGGAAGATGTTCTTGATGGAAAGGCGATTGTAGTGGAAAGGTCTGGCCGTGATGTAACGGAGCTGTATCTAAAGGGTGCCTATGCAACATTACATAAAGCGCTTGAACTTGGCGCGACTAAGGTAATCTTAAAAGAGTATAGCCCATCCTGTGGCAGTGCAATGATTTATAATGGTGATTTCAATGCTACAAAGAGAATCGGTGCAGGCGTCACATCCGCACTGCTAAGAAGAAATAATATAGTGGTTATTTCAGAAGAAGATTTTTTTACAAAATAATAAAGTGAATTCCTTGCGTATAAAGGAATTCTTTTTTTTTTGAGAGAAAATGCTTGATATGGTCGTTGTATAGGATGTAGAGGCCTATACAAGAAGTTGAGAGGAATTGGTGCCATGAAATCGAATGAGAAAAATTTCATTAAGCGATTAAAACGACAGAAAGAGGATGCCCTTGAATATGTCGTGGATCAGTACTTATCGCTTGTGAAAGGTGTTATTTATAAGGTGCTTTCACCATTGCAACAGGATTATATAATTGATGAATGTATTAATGATGTCTTTATAAGTATTTGGGACAATATTGAGCAATTTAAAGGAGGTACTGATGATTTTCGAAAGTGGCTATGTGTCATTGCTAAGTTTAAAGCATTCGATTATTACCGACGAGCAGTAAAGAATAGAGAAGTATCCTCAGAGCACCCAGACTTACTAATCGACCCTTCAGTTGAGGAAGTGGTCATTCAGCTTGAAAATCAAGAAGAATTAGTAAAATTAATCAACACACTTGATGCTATAGATCAAAAAATATTTATGATGAAATTTTTCCTTGGTATGAGCACGAAGGATATTGCAATTCAAGTTGGTTTAACAGGTGCTGCTGTTGATAATCGCATATATCGAGGCAAGAAAAAATTACAGCAGCAAGCAATTGAATTAAAGCTTGGAGGTAATCCGTCATGAAGGGAATATATAAATTTTTCAACGACGTGCAATTAGATAATAAGGAATTTACTGAACTGGATGTTAGTGAATTTGAAAAAGCTCAGGTAAAAAAGCGATTAAAGCAAAGCCTAAAGAAAAAGAAAAAAAGAGTGAGATGGTCGCAAATAGCAGTAGCAATGCTTTTTATAGGATTATCAGGGGCGATATTAGGCTATACCTTTCCAGCCAATGCAGGAAGCATTCCTATTGTAAGAAACATCTTTCAATTTATAGATGAAGAAAGATCTTCACTGTATGAAAATTATAAAGAATTTTCAACAGCTATAGAATTATCCGACGTAAGTAAGGGTGTGGAGATATCGATTAATGACGCCCTTTACGATGGTGAAACAATTTTTGTAACCTATTCTCTCAAAAGTAAAAAGAAATTAGGTGACCATCCAAGAATCCATGATACTTCTTCTTCAGTAAAGGATGCAGATGGCATGGCCTGGGGATCGGAAATAAAAAGAGTAGACGATTACAATTATGTTGGTATGTTAACAGTTGGAAATTTCGGAACAAATGTAGGGGATACAGCATACTTAGTATGGGATATTGATAAGATTTTAACGGAAGAGAATACAATGATTAATGGTCACTGGCGTTTTGCTTTTTCTGTAGAGGCAACCACAAAGCACACGCAAATAGTCAATAAATCCTCGACTCTTGATGGTATCAAAGTATCAGTAAAAAAAATCACCCATACACCGATGTCCACCATTGTATATGTAAGGCAACAATTAGATCAGCATATTTTAGATTATTGGAATAATATTGAACTAGACTTTACAATGACAGATGATAAGGGGAATAGCTACGATGGTTTAAGTCATGGGGGGCGAGGTTATCCACATGATCTTAGTATAGGTAAGACGTTTGGAAAAGTTGACGAAAGAGCAACTACACTGAAGATTATGCCACATATCCGGCTCATAAAATCATCTGTAAATGAAGATGAACAAATAGAGGAAAAGAATGCCTTTGGCGAAACTGTTGTGAGGAATAGCCCTGTAGAAATAGAGGACTATAAAGAAATAAATCTTGAACCGATCGTTATTGAATTGAAAGAATAGGTAAGATATGAAAAGATGAAACTGCCCTCGCTCCTTTATAGAGTAAGGGCAGTTATTTAGTCAACAAGCAAAATTCGCGGTGAGGTTTTGGCGATGATTTTCGTAGATATCCAACAACCAAGACAGGCTGCCACAACACTTAAGAGAGATATTCCGATGGTTATTGGCCAATTTATCACAAGGGGTAACTCCAGTAAGCCATATTCTACAATAATACTTTGTAAAGCTACGGGTATTACTTTAACACCGATAAATATCCCGAATATAGTCCCTAGTGCTGAAAGAAACAGAATTCCTGATGTAATCGACCATCTAATAGTATTTGAGGTCATACCTATAGATTTAAAAATTCCGTAAGTTCCGCTTTCTTTTCTTACGTTTATTCTAGAAACACTAAAAATAATGATGAATGTTACAGTGATAAATAAAATTCCGATAACAGATAATGGGATTATTAAAACAGCGACCACTACTTTAAAGACATCATCTAATAATGTTTGTTGTGTGACAGCTTTGGCAGAGCTTTTAAAGTTATTGTTTAAATCATCAACAATTTGATCCGATAATGTCTCATCTACCAAATTGATCATACTGATTTCTGAAGCAGAATAGGTAGCATTATAAACTTTGATCACATCAGCGGTAATTCTCGCTGAATTAGACATATTTGCGATTGATTGATAAATACCAGTAACAATTAAATGATGCTGCTTGCCCTCAATATAGACTTCTACAATATCTCCTACATTTTTGTGTAAAGCCTTCGCGACATTAATGCCAATGGCTATTTCATTTTTATTTATAGGATTACGGCCAAAAATTGTCTCATATCCAGCAGCATCAAAACTACCTTCAATAGTATTGACATTAATATTTATCGATTGATTTAATTCATTAGGGAGAACCCCTGTAAATTGATCGAACCAAGCGTGATTTTTTATGCGTTCATCTGAGCGTAAAAATTGTTCAAACTGTTGTTTTGAAAATGTTGCCTCATTAAAAACCGTTACAACAACATGTGATGAATCGTAGCCCAATGCTGGTGTGTTTTGTTTGATGTTGGAAATAAAGCTATTATGAATGACTGCACTAAACACTAAAATTGCAGAAGTAATGGCTGTAAGAACAATAATTAAAATCGAACTTTTCATATTTTTAGTAATGTTTTTAATGCTAATTTGAAGTTGAATCGGCAAATGAACTAAATTAGAAAGACGATTAGAGTTGTTTAAACGCCGATTCAATTTACTGTTTGCAGATTCTGACATGCCGTACTTAATTGCTTGTACTGGTTCAACGTGACGTGCTTTGTTTGAGTAAATGAACGCAGTTAGGATAACAATGACAAGGATTATGACAGCAAGTAGCATAGTGATTCTAAAATCTTGAATAATCGTTAAATGCTTTCCGGCCTTTAAATAAGATAAAGAGCTTTCTATGATCACTCTGGAAAGGACTGTACTGGCAATAAGACCCGGAATAATTGAAACCATGGATAATAAACCAAATTGTAAAACATAGGTCGCACTAATTTTCCGAGAAGTGAGTCCAAGAGATTTGATAACACCAATCGTTTTATAGTTCGTTAAAATGGCATCTGAAATACTAAAACCAATAATAAACAATGAAATGAATAACATTGCTACACCAAAAGCGATCATGATAAAGCCGATAATTTTATTAATAATAAAATTAAACGAATAGAGATCCACGTATTCCATTTTTGATTCAAGGTAGGGGCCGTTTAAAAATTTTTCGAATTCTATCCAATAGTTTGCACTTTGCTGATAATCATCAAAGCGAAGGGCCATCATATATTGTTCAGACCCTATCATCGAATCAAATTGTTTATGATAGTCAGAGTCGTTCATCCAAATACGAGCATTCGTTGTAAAGGGTCCACCGTATGGCAAATCTACAACAATACCCGAAACATTTAATGTAAAAGCTTTTTCGCCAGTGTTAAATTCAATAGCATCTCCAAGTGAAATATTCGAAGTAGTAGCCATCGATGTGGGAATCCAAATTGTTCCCTCAGTAGGATAGTCCTGATTTTCACCCTCTGAAAATAGTAATTGATCAATAGCAAAGGGCGTTTTGGGTGTATTCATCATAAATAAGTAGAGATTTGGCGTTTCTACACCATTCGCTGTAAAGCCAGATAAATTTCTATAAGGAATGAGATTCGAGGCAGAAACCCCTTGTTGTTCTTGCCACCAATTGTTGACAGTGTTTGGATTATGAATATCCTTACCCATCGTTAAAATTTGATGTGCCCCATTTGAATCACGATGTGTTTTTTCAAAAATATTGCTTGTATTCATAATAATTATTACAGAGGTGGCTAATAAAAGGGTAGATAGCATAATTAGGATTGCTAATAGGACATTTTGGATTTTCCTTTTCTTAATATGTGCAAAGCAAAGTGTAAGTATTGCGCGCATTTTTTACTCCTTTCCTGCAACATATGAGAAGATAATATTTTCACGCTCTTGTATGCTAGCATCATCGTATTGATCGAAGTCTAAAATACCTCCAATTTTTCCATCCTGAATGATAATAAGCCGATTAGCACGACAGGCTGCTTTTATATCATGTGTAATCATCACGACAGACTGACCCTTGTTATTTAAATTCGTTAAAATATCTAAGACAGCTACTCCTTGATCGTAATTTAAACTACCCGTTGGTTCATCTGCAAATAGAATCTCTGGGTCATTGACTAATGCTCTAGCAATAGCAGCTCTTTGTTGCTGTCCACCAGAGGTTTGCGAAGGTAAACGATTTCGTTGCTCTTCTAGTCCCATTTTATTTAATAGCATCTCCGCTTTTTTTAACACATCTTTTTTAGGATATTTTGCAATATATCCTGGCAGGGTGATGTTTTCTAGCAATGTCATATCCGGGACGAGATTACTACTTTGATAGACATATCCAATTTTTTTAGAACGAAATGTAGCTAACTGCTGTTCGGTAAATGTATCCAGCCTTTCTCCATGAAAATAGACTTCACCAGTCGTAATGGAATCTAGACCACTTAAAAGATAAAGCAGTGTTGATTTACCCGAACCAGAGTTTCCCATAATGACTGTAAAATCTCCTTTATATATTTCGATATTAATATTTTTTATTGCATGAAATTGCTCACTCCCTGTGGAATATGTCTTGCATAGATTTTGAGCACGAATAAGTACCTCTTTTCCCACGAAAATACCGCCTCCATCGATTTTATTTCTTTTAGTGTAAGGGGGATTTATTATAAGGGCCTTATTAAATTATTAATAAATTATTACAACAGAAAAATCTGTTGATAAATTCATGTAGCTCTTTCATTATAAGAACTTTTAGAAATGAAAAACGTTGTAATATAGATGCTGTGAAAGAGGAGGGGATTATTATGCCATTAACATTTGCCCATCCAGCGGCAGTAATACCATTCTGTAGAAAAAGCAGATATATTAATTTTTCCGCAATGGTTTTGGGAAGTATGGCTCCTGACTTTGAATATTTTTTACGAGGTCAACCAATAGGGGAAATAGGGCATACTTTCACAGGTTTTTTTCTATTAAATCTCCCTTTAGTTTTAATGATTTACTTTATTTATCATCAAATTATACGTTTGAATGTAATCATTTACCTACCTTTCTACAGGATACATCTAGCTACAAAGTGGAGGGAAGTAAAACATGGAAGACAGTCGTTTTTTGTTACTCAGCGATAATTGGAATGTTAACTCATGTAGTATGGGATTCTTTTACACATATGCATGGATTTATGGTAATGAGTTTCCCAACTCTTAGCCACACTTTCAATGTGTATGGCTATCAAATACCCATTTATAAATTTTTACAACACGGCAGTACACTTTTTGGAATTTCGCTAATTATCGGCTATATGTTTTACAGAGCATCACTAAATAAGAATAAAGATACTTCGAAAATTAGCGCTAAAAAGAAACTCTATTTTTGGGCTTTATTAGTTATTTTAACACTACTATATGTAAGTATTTGGTGCATGATTGATTGGGTACCAATTAGTAGCTATGGAAAAATAGTTGTGCGTTTCATAGATTCATTTTTTGGAAGTTTACTAACCATTTGTTTAGTTATAACATACCATCAAAAAAAATCAGATTATCGTAATAAAAAAGTGCTCTCTTGAAAAGGTGTATTTTTATCCCGTGTAACCAGTCGTAGAAGCCCGATCAATAGGAATGAAGAAAACCCTCTCAGATTAAACCTTTAGTATAAAGACAAAAATAAGCTTTGGATATAAGAAGGGTCCAAAGCTCTTTCCTAAAATTATAATGTTTTCACTTGCTCGATTTTTAATCCGAAAATTTGAGGCGGTTCAATCTTGTTCATTTGTAAATATGCAGAGATTTGTCCACGATGATGAATTTCATGTTCGGGAATCGACATAAGTATTCTCCATGCACTTACTTCATGACCATGAAGGGTTAAAACCTTTTTTGACAACACATCGTTACCTATTTTCAATAGCCCCTCTGTTAATTTAGTTTGACATGACTCTAAATAATTAGATATATCCTCTATGGAAGCCCCATTACTAGTATCATGTCCCGTGTACGTCCACGAGCCATGTTCAAATATACCTAGAAACATCAAACGAGCTGATGCGATATGCCGCAATAATTCACCTATAGAAAATTTATCTTCAGAGGGCTTCCAATCTAAAAGTTCATCAGGTATTGCCTTCATATATTGCATCGTTCGTTTATGAATACCATCTAAATATTTTACATATTCCTCTATATCATGAATCATGTCTTCACTCTCCAATTTTTTTCTGACCTTCATTACTTATATTCTTAATTTTTTGGAATTTTCCTCTTGAAAATTTAAATAGTAGGAAGAGTTAATGTAAATGTTGTTCCAATATTTTGTTTACTTTTAAATGAAATAGAACCATTATGCGCTTCCATAATATGCTTACAAATAGACAACCCGAGTCCAGCTCCTTCATTTTTCACAGCAGTCTCTCCAGGAGCCTGAATACCTCTGAAGTATCGTTCAAAAATAAAAGGCATATCCTCAGGTAGCATTCCATTACCATTATCTATGACATTAATGTATAGTAATTGGTTTTCAATATTGATGGAAACGGTTATGGAATCGCCTTTAGAGGTATGCTTTAGTGCGTTCGTAATAAGGTTTGAAAGTACCTGCTCTAGTCTATGCTCATCTGCTCGAATAAGGACATTAGGAATATACTCTGGCTCGATAAATTCAATGCCGGTCGTTTGGACGTAATGATGAATGGGATGCAAAATATTCGTAAAAACATCTTTGCTATATTGCTCTGTTAAGTTAACTGGGATATGCCCAAGCTCCTTCAACGTGTGAATAAATAAATCATCAATTAGCCTGGACATTTTTTCAGTATTTGTTTGCATGATTTGAATATATGACAGAAGCGAATCCATGTCAGGACAAATTCCCTCAGAAATAGCATCTAAGTAAGCTTTTATTGTTGTTAGAGGTGTTCTTACCTCATGCGAAATACTTGAAATGAGCTTTTTCTGGTTTTGCTCCTGTTCATCTCGTTGTAGCGTAAGATTTTTTATTTCTAATCGCATTTGATCAAATACTGCATATAATTCACCAATTTCATCTACTCTCGGATACTCCGTTTTCTGTTCATAATTCCCTTTGACAATTTCTTCGGTACTTTTTTTCAAATCATTTAAAGGAAGTAAGATTTCCTTATTAGCCTTCCTTGTAATGTAAATGGCAAGGCAAATGATTAAAAAACATAATAGACCACTTATGAATAAAATTGAAAAAATGCTAGTATTAGGCTGTTCCATGGGAAAGAGTACATCTTTATCGATGGTGAAAATAGCGTTACCTAGTTGTTCATTCGTCTTACTAATTATAGGAAAGGCAATTTTTATGATCTCAGGTTGTTGTTGAGAAGTAAATAAATCATAATGTAAATCGTTTTTTAAGCTGATAAACTGTGAAGGGTCATCTTCTATTGAATTAAAAATAATTTTCCCATCTAATTGAACAACTGTGATATCTATATCTTCACTATTGCTCATTTCCTGAAGGGAATTGCGTAAATTTAAATTTTGTTCGAGACTTGTAAAATGGTCTTCTATGTACAATAAAACGTTATTTACCTGTAAGCGAATTTGATTGATAACGTACTCATTTGATGGTTCCTCATTTTGTTTAACAGTAGTAAGCAGTAAAAGAAGGAAACAAATAAATAATAGAGAAACACAAATTAGTATAGACCATAGCCATTTCTTCATCCAAATTTTTAAATACATTGTGCTCTCCTACGAATGATTTTGAGTACTAAATTTATAACCAACACCCCAAACAGTTTGAAGGTAGACAGGGCAAGATGGATTGACTTCAATTTTTTCACGGAGACGTCTAATATAAACAGTTATCGTGTTTTCATCTCCATAGGTGTCATAGCCCCAAACCGCATCAAGTAGCTGCGTTTTGGAGAACACCTGATTACTATTTTTCATTAGAAAAAACAACATTTCAAATTCTTTTGCTGATAGAGGAATATGCTTTTGATCAAGGGAAAAGGTATACTCATTTTTATTGATAATCATATGATCGATTTGAATCAGGTCCATCTTTTCTGTATTGTCCTGCAGCCATCTATACTGTTTCCGTAAATGGGCATTTATTCTTGCAACAAGCTCACTTAAGGAAAATGGCTTCGTCATATAATCATCTGCACCGAATCCTAGACCAAGAACCTTATCAGTATCACTGCTGCGAGCACTTAAAATTAATATCGCAACATTGCTATCTTCTCGAATTTGACGACATAATTCGATGCCATCACAATCAGGGAGAGATAGGTCAAGAATAACAAAATCAGGACGGCTATTTTTTATAGCCTGAATAGCCTCATGTCCAGTTGGAGCGATATAAGGCTCAAAATGGTTGACGCTTAAATAGTCTCTAATGATAGTAGCAATATCACCCTCATCTTCTATAATTAGTACTTTTGCTTTTTTTAACATAGAAACCTATCTCCTTAGTAGTTTTCGATTAGCTAGGAGGAAGAATACCATAATGACTAGGCTCGCATAAATAAATATCCAAGCAAATTGCCAATAAAAAATGCTTGGTATTGTTGTTATGGAATCTTCTGAATTCATCATATCTAACGAAAGACGGACTGGAGGAAGCAGCAAAGTAAGGCCTTTCACTTGTGATATTGTCTCGTGTAAAGCAGCTGCTACAACAGAGATTAGTAAGATGCCTAGCACACCCCACCAAGTATTGTGCCTATTTTTAACAAGCTCTCTTGTACAGATAGCTGAAAGTGCAATAGCTAGTATAGCTAAACTAAAGTGAGCAAGGAAGCCTAGTAATAGATGTAAAAATCTTGGCGTTTCTCCAAAGGCACCAATAACAGTAGGGTAAAGTACTGATATAATGCTTAAGCCTAACGCAATCAGTCCACAAATAATGAAAATTGCTAGATTGTATTGTGTTCGACCTTTAGCATGTAGCGTTGTTATTACTTTTTGCTCCTCATCCTCCGCGTGAAACAGTGTGACCGTAAACCATCCCATTAGAAAAAAGAGCATAATGGCTGTGAATGAATAGCTATCTAATATAGGATTTGGAACAAAGGTATAATTGACGACAAGACATAGCACAAAGATTGAAAAAGGTGGAACATATTGATAAGTCCTTAAATAATTGATAAATTGATAGCGTAATAAACTAAGCATTCTAGTGTCTATTCCTCCTCGTTAAAATTGATTATAGAAATGTTCCTCCTGATAGTTGACTGGCATTAATTGTTTGATGGAGACATTTTTGCGTAGAAGGTCTTCTAAAATACGATTGGTATCCTCTAATTTAATCACAGTAACAATTTCAAAATGGTCAGAATTTAACTGATTTTGCTCTAGAATATCAAGAAAAGGATATAGGTTTTCCAATAGTGCCAGATCGCCAATCTCAAAAATTAATCTATTATGCTGTGTCTGATTGGAATTGAATGAATCTGTTTGGATGATTTTATTATTCTGAATTACAAAAACGGTGTCAACAAGATGCTGAAGCAATTTCGTTTCATGACAGGTTAGGACGATGCTCAAACCCTTGTCTTTTAAAATAGAGAGGGTTTCTTCTAGATCACTCTGTGCCTTTGGATCAAGACCTGATAATGGCTCATCCAATATTAGTAGATCCGTATTTTCAAGCATTGCCTGCATAATCATTACCTTTTGCTTCATGCCTTTTGAAAAATTAATGATACGAATATTCCTTGATTCCTGTAAATGAAACATTTCTAGTAAATCATCAATTTTTTGCTGTAATTGTTTTGTTGCCATTCCTCGAATACTGCCCATATGAAAAAGATATTCTTCTGGCGTAAATAAAATATGTGAAGGTGTCACCTCTGGTACATACCCAATTTTTAAAGACTGTTGGTGTTTAATAACTGCACCACTGTCGGCATCTATTAATCCAGCAATGATTTTTAAAAGAGTGCTCTTTCCAGAACCGTTCTTTCCAACAAGAGCTATTATTTGGTGGGCATAAATTGATAAGTAAGCATTCTCTAAAATCTTTTTGCCTTTGTATTGTTTAGAGATGTTCTGTATTTCCATCATCATCTTCATTTTTATACCCCTTTATTTTATTGATATTTTGGTAAAATACATATGTACGATGGCACTAATTGTAAAACTAGTATAGATGAATATCTGCTCTTTTACTATGAAAATGATGGGGTAATTTTCTATTTTTGGTCATTACGTTCAAAAGAGTTCTGCCTAGGAAATGGCAGAACTCTTCATAGTGTTGAAAAATTAAATAGTCAAGGGACTTTTTGTGAATATTTAGTCAAAATGAAGGTGATTTCCGTTCCA